>CAZDMX010000360.1:0-2988 GCA_964506085.1 uncultured Thiothrix sp.
CGAGTTAACGCATATTGATTGTCTTTATCCTGTCGACCTCGACCTTTTGTTTTGCTTTCAGGTTTTTGATTATCTGTGCTATGCCTTGTCTGGCCGGAGGCTCTGAACGTAAGTTTAAAGATTGCATAACTGTATAACTCTTGCCCACTCTGGGCAGAGAGCCCTTAATATCAAGAGTCTTATTAAACCAGCCTTTACTTGCAAAGCGTCCCAGATAAACCCAACCCAAATTACGATTCATTTTATCGTCATTAAATCGTACATTCATTATAAAATCAGCAGTCAGCATTTCATCCTTCGTAAACTGCTTTCTTAATCGCTTTTTACTCTTTTTAGCCCCTTCCCGGTTGCGCGATTTCACCCTCGCCTTATCAACCGCTTCATCTTTCAAAGTGTTATCGGTAGCAGCCGCAATATCACCACCCAAAGGAGCTTCATCACTTGACTCAACGACATCCGTATTTTGAGTATTATTCCCAGCTTGCTCATGCTCCTCATTCCTAGCAAGCTGAGCCACTACTGCTTTTAGTACCGCTTGGTGATGGTCTTCATCACTTTCCAAAAAACTAGAGAAAGAGCCAGCAGGTTCGCTTTCGTCCAATGCAAAAGCCAAGTTAATATATAAAGTTACAACAAACAGTACCAAGCGGGGTAAAGTGACAAACATCAACGAAAAACTCCCAGTTAAAGGACTATTCTGAAAAAAAGGAAAATACATAGCAAGCCTGATAAATTAAATAAGTGCCAACAAATAAACAACTTAGGGTTCACCATACTACAAATCTTTAGTCAATAAATAAACCACAATATTAATAAAAACTTATAATTAATGACTATCAACCTATCACCACTCTCATTAGCTCTATATAATCTCGCCCACATTTATTTATTCAATCATCCTAGAACTCAGCTAATGGCACTTTTACGACTACAAGATATACAACTCAGTTTTGGCGGTCCCGCCTTATTAGACAAGCTTGACCTGGTTATTGAACCCGGTGAACGCATCTGTCTTATTGGCCGTAATGGAGCAGGCAAGTCAACACTACTTAAAGTCATACAGGGAGAACTAGCTACCGACACGGGTGAACGTATCGTAAGCGGAGGCATTAGAATAACCAAGCTAGAACAAGAAGTACCTGATGGTATTGATGATAGCGTTTTTAATGTGGTCGCCAGTGGCTTACCTGAGGTGGGCAAGCTATTAACTGAATATCATGAGCTTAGCCATAGCGAAGTCCATGATGAAGCATGGATGAATAAACTTGAAAAAGTGCAACAACAACTGGAGGTTCATAACGGCTGGGAGCTAAACCAGCAAGTTGATACCATTCTTTCCAAATTATCATTACCTGCTGACAGTTTGTTTTCGTCATTATCAGGAGGACTTAAGCGACGAGTACTATTAGCGAAAGCCCTATTATTGCAACCTGATATTTTGCTACTCGATGAGCCAACCAACCATCTTGACATAGCTGCAATTCAATGGCTGGAAAGCTTTTTGATGAATTTCAAAGGCACGATCGTATTTATCACCCATGATCGAACCTTCCTGCGAAATATGGCAACACGCATCATCGAATTGGATCGTGGCAGACTCATCAGCTTCCCCGGAAATTACGATAGTTTTCTGCAACGTAAAGAAGAGATGCTGGAAGCCGAAAGCGCTGAAAACACCCGTTTTGATAAAAAACTAGCACAAGAAGAAGTCTGGATACGCAAAGGTATCAAAGCGCGGCGTACCCGAAATGAAGGAAGAGTCCGCGCATTAGAAAAAATGCGTAGAGAAAGAGCGCAACGCAGAAATCAACAAGGCAATGTCAATATCAGCATGGATTCTAATAACAAATCAGGCAAAGTCGTTGTTGAGGCTAAAAACATTAGTTTTAGCTACAGCAACAATACCGAAAACGAAATATTTAGTCACTTCTCAACAACCATACAACGTGGCGACAAAGTTGCATTACTTGGCCCTAACGGTGTCGGAAAGACCACGCTACTCAAAATTCTACTAGGCCAGCTTGAACCCACATCAGGAACCATCAAACTAGGCACTAATATAGAACTAGCCTATTTTGATCAACTACGCGACCAACTGGATTTAGAAAAAACAGTCCGTGACAACCTTGCTCATGGAAGCGACCAGATCACTATCAATGGCAACACCAAACATGTCATTAGTTATCTACAAGACTTTTTGTTTACGCCTGACAGAATCCATTCGCCCGTAAAAACACTGTCTGGTGGCGAACGAAACCGACTATTACTAGCCAAACTCTTTACCCGTCCAACCAATGTATTAGTCATGGACGAACCAACCAATGATCTTGATATAGAAACACTAGAACTATTAGAAGAACTCCTGCTTGATTACACCGGAACACTACTGCTAGTTTCGCATGATAGAAGCTTTGTAAACAATATCGTCACGAGCACCATCGCTTTTGAAGGTGATGGGAAACTTGAAGAATACGTCGGTGGTTATGATGACTGGATGAAGCAAAAAAAGAACTCGTCCACCTCTAACTTTGCTGCCAATACGACTAAAAACAACAATCAAACTGCACAAGAAAAAGCCCGACCAAAAGAGCCAAAAAACTCGAAACCAGATAAACCACAAGGGAATAAAAAACTTACCTATAAAGAACGCCTAGAACTTGAAAAGCTGCCTCAATCAATAGAAAAACTGGAAACAGAAATTGAGGCCATTCATACTGTAATGAACTCGGCGGATTTTTATAAAAAGTCTCAAGAAAAAATTGCAAAAATACAGGACAAACTGGCTGAGTATGAAAAAGAACTAGCACAACACTATCAGCGATGGGAAGCGCTAGAAGGCTAGAGTTGGAAGTACGGTACTCAAAAAGAAAAACACATCTGCTATGTCACCTTGTCAGGAATCTAACAAGGCACTATTTTTTAACATCAACTCAAAATAACCTTCAACGTGTTTGCTAGTTGGCAGATAAGATGGAAAATCCGGAAACT
>CAZDMX010000361.1:0-2986 GCA_964506085.1 uncultured Thiothrix sp.
TTAGCTAGCAGTGGGTTAAATATTATAACCGCAGAAGGCCTGACAGATGCGGCTCAGAAAGTAATTGAAGCTGCGAAAGAAGGTGCTACAGCTAAGAAAGGAGAAAACTCCTAATGAGTATTTTAATCAACAAAGATACCAAAGTGATTTGTCAGGGGTTTACCGGCAAACAAGGCACGTTTCACTCCGAACAAGCCCTTGCCTATGGAACGCAATTAGTGGGTGGTGTAACGCCGGGAAAAGGCGGGCAGACACATTTAGAAAAGCCAGTTTTTAATACAGTGGAGGATGCGGTTAATGAAACCGGTGCAGATGCCACCATGATCTACGTACCCGCAGCGTTTGCCGCAGATGCTATTTTAGAAGCGGCAGACGCAGGTATCAAAGTAATAGCGTGTATAACAGAAGGCATTCCCGTACTGGATATGGTTAAAGTTAAAGCGGCATTGACGGATTTAGAGGTGCGGTTAATTGGTCCAAACTGCCCTGGTATCATTACTCCTGGAGAATGCAAAATTGGTATTATGCCCGCTTCTATTCATCAACCCGGTCGGATAGGTATTGTTTCACGCTCAGGCACACTAACCTATGAAGCTGTTCACCAAACAACGCAAGCAGGTTTAGGCCAATCAACCTGTATCGGTATAGGCGGCGACCCGATTCAAGGTATGAACTTTATTGATTGCCTAGAGCTGTTTGAGCAAGATGAACAAACAGAAGGAATTGTAATGGTAGGTGAAATAGGGGGCACGGCTGAGGAAGCCGCGGCAGACTATATTAAAGAACATGTGACTAAGCCTGTGGTAGCCTATATCGCGGGTGTTACTGCTCCTGCAGGTAAAAGAATGGGGCATGCGGGAGCTATTATCTCTGGCGGGAAAGGCACTGCCGAACAAAAATATGAGGCTCTCAACAATGCCGGAGTAGCAACCGTTAAGTCATTGGCTGAAATGGGTAAAGAGATGCGTAATCAGCTAGCATGACCAGTAATATAAGCACGGACAAATCGTTACAAGTTGCCATTGCTCAAATAAATCCCTGTGTGGGGGATTTTGATTTCAATAAAGAAAAGATACTCAATAGCATTCATGAAGCGCGTGAGAATGATGCTGATTTGGTAGTCTTTCCAGAAATGGTAGTGAGTGGCTACCCGCCTGAAGACTTATTATTCCGCCCTGCTTTTCTTCAACAAATCGAAACCGTGCTAGAAAGTATTCGCCAAGCATCGATAGACATTACAGTCATTATTGGCGCTCCTAAACTAGCCGCACCTAGTACGTCAAGTAGCCACAAACAAGGCAAACTTTACAACATGGCAGTGGTTTTTCAGAATGGGAAATGCATAGCAGAATATGCAAAACAACACCTTCCAAACTACCGTGTCTTTGATGAAAAACGCTATTTTAGTAACGGCAAAGAAACCGTAATAGTTGATATTACAGGAGTGAAAACAGCCATACTTATTTGTGAAGATGTATGGCGATCAGCTCCCATGAAAGCCGCTAAAGAACAAGGTGCAGAAGCAGTTGTCGTGCTTAATGCTTCACCTTTTCGCTACAACAAATCGGTAGAACGCCAAGTCATGCTTGAGCGCCATGCGCAAATCCACCAGCTTCCTATTATCTATGTAAATCTGGTTGGCGGGCAAGACGAGTTAGTCTTTGACGGTCACTCATTAGTCATGGACAGCCATGCACAATTGATTTTCCAGGCCGATTTATTTACCGAGAATACCTATCATGTCGAAGTGCCTATCGCCACAAGCAGCCCCACAAGCAGCACCACAAAAGGATCAGCAATAGAACTTGATGTGCCCAGCGAAGAAGCCCAAGTCTACGAAGCACTAGTAATGGGACTGCGCGACTATATCGGTAAAAATGGTTTCAAAGGTGTGCTATTAGGTTTATCAGGAGGTATAGATTCCGCCTTAACGATGGCAATAGCGGTAGATGCGTTAGGCGCAAAAAATGTAGAAGCCATTATGATGCCTTTTCACTATACAGCTGATATTAGTATTACTGATGCCAGCAAACAGGCAAAAACCCAAGGTGTTCATTACCGTGAGATTCCCATAGAAACCGTTTTTGATGGGTTTATGCAATTATTATCTGTCGAGTTTGGAAAACTGGAACGTGATGTAACCGAAGAAAACATACAAGCGAGAAGTCGCGGTATTATTCTTATGGCCATGTCGAACAAGTTAGGAAAAATGCTCTTGGCAACCGGTAATAAAAGTGAAATGTCGATGGGCTATGCTACCCTTTATGGTGATATGGCAGGGGGTTTTGCGCCGTTAAAAGATGTCTATAAAATATTGGTTTATGCATTAGCCAGATATCGAAATGCCTGTGGTGATGGAGAAATCATCCCGGAGCGAGTAATAACCCGCCCTCCTTCTGCTGAATTATCACCTGATCAAAAAGATGAAGATTCTTTGCCACCCTATGAAATACTGGATGAAATACTGAGATTATTTATCGAAGAGTTCCATAGTGTTGAAGAAATAGTAGCGTTAGGGTTTGCAGAAGAGACTGTAATCTTTGTGGCCGACAGAGTCTTGTTAAATGAACATAAAAGACGACAAAGCGCACCAGGAGTACGCGTTACCCGACGTGCTTTTGGTAAAGACCGTCGTTATCCAATAACATCAGCCTATCGTAAATATTTAACTAAATCCTAAATCCTAAGTCCTTAAGAGCGAAATGAATACAGTCACTCCTCGTCAATTAATAGTGCTAGCAGCAGAGCAGCACGATGCATTGAGCTGGGCTAAAAAACTAGTAGTTAGTTTCCCCGAAGATCAGGTGCTTGATCAATCAGCTGATATTAAGCGAGTGCTAGGTAAAGAATATCTGGCTGTTATTTATAATGCTTACGAAGGCTTTGACCCTGATGTATTGGGCGCAATCAGTGGGACGATTGTAGCGGGTGGTCTGCTGATTTTAGTGACTCCGCCACTGGATAAATGGCAAAAATATGATGATCC
>CAZDMX010000362.1:0-2986 GCA_964506085.1 uncultured Thiothrix sp.
TATTAAATCATAAGTTATATCAAAATATAAATTCCATAGAAGATATACAAATATTTATGGAAAGCCATGTTTTTGCTGTGTGGGATTTTATGTCCCTGCTTAAAGCGCTGCAAATTGAACTAACGACCACAACCATTCCCTGGGTTCCTAAAGGTCGCCCACTACTCAGTCGCTTTATTAATGAAATTGTGCTTGCTGAAGAAAGTGATTTAAACGAGTGTAAAGTTCCCTTGAGTCATTTTGAGATGTATATTGATGCTATGACAGAAGTTGGCGCAGATACTTCAAACATTAATAAATTAATTAACTATTTCGCAATGAGTAATAAATATAGTGATATTGATGAAAATATTTTCCCATCTAAAGCAAGCAAAGAATTTACTGATTTTACTTTTCAGGTAATTGCGACTAAAAAGTCTCACTTAATTGCGTCGAGTTTTACTTTTGGAAGAGAAAATTTAATACCCGATATGTTTATTGAAATCGTTAAAAAAATAAACAAAGCGTCAAACGAAAAATATTCTAAATTGGTTTATTACCTCGATAGACATATAGAAATCGATAGCGGTGAACACGGGCCAATGGCTACGAATATGATTAAAGAACTATGTGGAGATGATGAAAATAAATGGAAAGAATGTACTCAGGTATCAAAGGAAGCGTTAACTAAAAGGATACGATTATGGGATAGCATCGTTGATGCTATACAGGTTAATCAGAGATTTCCTAACTATTCGATAAAGCAGTAGCACATTATTTTTTTACAAGGCAGGTGTTTTCGACAGGCTGACATGTGAACGACTGCTCAATATAATAAGCAAAGCAGTGTGGTGTGTTGCAGTCAATTAATCAATCAGCGATATTGAGTCTTTTATAGATTGTGTGGGATTTATGATGTTCAAACAAATTGAAAATATAAGTCAATGACTATTACTTCAGATCTTGTAAACGCCCGTTTGCGGACGTGGCTGTTACGTTTTATTCTTTTTTCTCTGATGTGGTGGGTGCTCACAGATGGCGTTATAGAATCATTGTTTGTCGGTATACCAGTGGTGCTAATTGCGACACAAATCAGTACGATGATGATGCCTCAATTATCCTGGTCTTTGTTTGGTTTATTAAAATTCATGCCTTATTTTCTTTGGCATTCAATACGTGGTGGTGTGGATGTGGCCTGGCGTGCTATGCATCCACATCTGCCAATAGAACCCGGACTTTACGATTATCAGTTTCGATTGCCCCCGGGGTTCCCGCGTGTTTTTATGGCTAATATCGTTAGCTTGTTGCCGGGTTCTTTAAGTGTTGAACTAGAGGCAGACATCTTGCGTATTCATGTGCTTGATGAAGCAGATAATATCGATAAGCAGCTACACAATTTGGAAAATAGATTAGCTACTATTTTAAGACTAGAACTGAGAGACGCTGGCAATGGTAATGCGTGAATTGAAGCAATGAATATTGGTAACAAGTTGTAAAATAAATCTTATGGATACATTTTATATGTCGTTAGCCGTTCTTCTTTTACTAACACTGGTGGCAGGATTATGGCGTGTATTGCATGGTCCAACGCCTGCCGATCGTATGCTGGCAGCGCAGTTGTTTGGTACCACGGCTGTGGCTTGTCTTTTGCTGTTGGCGCAGGCGTATCAACGACCTGCCTTACGTGACGTGGCGCTAGTTTTTGCATTGCTTGCCACAGTTGTTGCCGTTGCTTTTGTGCGTCGTGTTTGGTTAGTGAAACAACAACCATGATATTGGTTGATATTCTAACGGTTTTGCTTTTGATTACCGGAGCGGTTTTCTTTGTTGCAGGCACCCTTGGTTTGCTGCGCTTCCCGGATATTTATACGCGTTTACATGCCTTAACGAAAGCCGATAATCTGGGTCTAGGGTTGATTGTGTTAGGGCTTGCGCTGCAAGCGGAGTCATGGTTTGTGGTGGGTAAATTATTGCTAATCTGGCTATTGGTATTGCTCGCTGGTGCCAGTGTTGCTCAGCTGATTGCGTCAGCAGCGCGGAAAAATGGTATCTCGCCATGGAAACAATGAACGTGTTACCTTGGCTATTTGATGCCGTTCTCGGTGCTACCTTAATATGGCTGGCTTGGCGAACACTGACCAGCGAAGATTTATTCAAAGCTATTGTTTTATTTATCGCGTTTGGACTCTTGATGGCGTTAGCCTGGGTGCGCCTTGAGGCTCCCGATATTGCCCTCGCGGAAGCGGCTATTGGTGCAGGGCTGACAGGGGCTTTATTGTTATCGGCACTGGCAAGACTCAATGCTAGTGAAAATGATAAGCCGCCCTCCAAAATCCAATTACATAAGATGCCGTCTTCAATGCTGTTTAAATCGACACTGGTATTTTTACTGCTAGTTTTAATCGGTGCGCTGGCTTATGCCATTTTAAACCTGCCGTCACAGGCAGTGGGTTTAAGTTTATTGGTGGCTGAAAATATCGACGCCAGTGGCGTGAGTAATCCTGTGACGGCAGTGCTACTAAACTATCGTGCCTACGACACATTGCTTGAAATGGCGGTGTTATTACTCGCCTTGCTTGGTATCTGGTCACTCTCTGTTGTACCAGAACCGCGCACAGAAGCGCCGGGAGCGGTACTGGATGTATTGACACGATTGCTAGTGCCATTGTTGATTGTGGTGGCGGGTTACCTGTTGTGGGTCGGTGGCCATGCTCCTGGGGGCGCATTTCAGGCCGGCTCAGTACTGGCTGCAGCGGGTGTGTTATTACTGCTTACTGGTTGGACACCCAGCGTGACGGTTGTAGGTTGGCCATTGCGCCTGAGCCTGATTTTGGGGTTAGCGATGTTCGTGTTGGTTGCGCTATTAATGTTATTGCTAGGCGGTTCTTTTCTGGAACTGCCTTTATCTTATGCCGCCCCACTCATTTTGTTGATTGAAGCCGCCGCGTCTTTGTCGATTGGCGTCACGCTGGCAGCGTTGTTTGTTGGTAGTCGCTTGTCGGTCAAC
>CAZDMX010000363.1:0-2985 GCA_964506085.1 uncultured Thiothrix sp.
ATGTGCTATCTCAGGGGTTGTTTACAGCAAACTTTTCATCTTATTTCTCTATATTTTTAAAGGTAAAGAGCATATCAATCAGGTAGAAATATTTTCTATTGCTCAAATGCCCAGCGCAACATGGCGTTTTGTATTTTTGAACCTCTTCCAGCACCAATCTTCGCACCATTATGATGCATAACAACGACTAACCACTTACCTTTTCGATTGAGCATATAACCCGCTATTGCTTTAGAGTTTTTTAGCGTCCCGGTTTTCATATGCGTTCGACCTCGCATATCATCATTTCTGAAGCGATTTACCAAGGTTCCATCCAAGCCTGATAATGACAGTGATGATACAAATTCTGGCATAAATTCATCACGCCAGGCACGTTCCAGTAACTGCGCGTGTTGGCTAGCTGTTATTCTTGCAGTGCGAGATAACCCAGATCCATTGTCAATAACAACACCTTTACTATCAATGCCATTATTCGACAACACCTCTAAAATGGCACGCCTTCCTTTTTCCAAGGTACCCGGCTTACCAAACTTTTTTGCACCCAATGACAGCAGTAGTTGCCGTGTCATTACATTATTGCTCCATTTGTTAATGATACGAATCTGATTGCCCAAGCTATCCGAGTAATAAGTGTGAAACCTCCTATCACCTTTCTGGACGGTTCCTTGCTCCATGACATCACCCATTTTCCCACCCAGACCACGCCAAAAATCCCTGAAGCCATTAAAGGCATGTTGGGCGGGTTTGGATAGCACCCGAAGTATGTATTGCTGCCCACATCCCGAAGCATACTGTCCGCTAATTTTTAGTTCCTTGTTATTTTTTTTGAAACTAGGGAAATAGTGTGCTCGCCTACAACGACCTTTTACATATTTAACTTTATTAATATAGCTAAATTCAGATATCCAGGGATATGGAACAATATCAACTCTGCGTTTTTTCTCGTTGGGTCTAAAAAGAAAACGGCTTGCCTGAAAGTTATACATCAGCGCAGAGGGTATAGCGTTGTAAGTTCGATAGGGACGATTATCAAATTCGCCACTGTCTGTTTCAGGTATATCAAAATAGCTATTATCTATGATCACATTACCCTTTATTTCCACCAACCCTTTATCGCGCAAACCTTGCACAAATTTCCAATAATTCTGATGGACTAAAAAAGGATCACCGTAGCCTTTTAATATTAAATCGCCCTCTAAAACGCCTTCTTTGATCTCTCCTCTAATCCAGGCTTCTGTTTTCCACGTGTAATTCGGTTTTAGTATTTTTAAAGCTGCATAGGTTGTTAATAGCTTCATCGTGGAGGCAGGATTTCTTAATTTCCGGGTATTTAATTCGATCAGGGGCTTATCAGCATTGAGATCTTTCACATAAATACTTATGTTTTTTTCTGGAATCCGATACTTTCGCAATAGTTTTTTTACACTTTTAGGTAAGCGTTGCGGTGTCTGTTTTGATTTGATCTGTATTTGTGCCGGCTGTGGTTCAATGGCTTCTTGTTTATTGGTACTGGTATCCGTTTCAGCAATCGAAGTGGCATTCACCATCAAAAAGCCCGCTACCACCATTAGTAAGCGAACGACATTACCCGTATTTTTATTCATTATAGCCCTTGGAATTCATGCTTCTCAGACTTATAATTCTAATATAGTGCTGATATTGAAGCCGTTTCTATTTCTTATTCATGTTTCACTGGCATTCTAACAAACTGATACAACTTTGACCACTTCCACTTTTTTACTGCTATATCGCCAAGTGATATCGAAATCATATAGCTGCATTACATACTCCCTATCGCTATCTTGATGAAAGGCAGGTCGAGGATCTTGCTGCAATATTTGTCTTATTAGCATAATAAGGCTTACCTTAATATCCTGCTGAATTCTTTTACATTGCGACAATGCAAGTTCACTGAAGATAACGTCATGTTGTATTGCTGGCTTCTCAGCAGCATATCCCCCATACGCATCATCAATTGCATCCGCGTAAGGAAGATAAGGCTTGATATCAAAAACCGGAGTATTATCTAAGACATCAATACCTGATAAGCCCAATAAGACAGACCCAGAATGGGTATCAACATATTCCAGTTTACAAACCGACAAACCCAGACTATTGGGTCGAAACATAGAGCGAGATGCGAAGACTCCAATACGGCGATTCCCACCCAGCCTCGGAGGCCGCACTAAGGATTGCCACTGTAGACTTGAGGTAGCATGAAACTCAAAAAGCAGCCACACATGAGAAAAGCATTCCAGCCCTCGAACCATATCGGCTTGATTATATTCGCCACAAAGTTCTAATGTAGCGGTAGCCAATGGCACCAACCCTGGTTGTCGGGGGATGCCAAACTTCTGCTTGTAGCAGGATTTAATAATACCTATGGGTTCGATATTCATTTCAGCACACAAAGTAAGGAGTCTATCTGAGAACTAAGAAGCTGATGTGATTTTCCTTACTCTTCTAATTCTCGGACAAGCACTAAGATAATCTCCGCTCAACTGTATTTTATTGAGTTAAGGTATATACTTCACTAATGACTAAATATCACATAGAAACCAGTGTAGAAACTAACTATATTGAGGAAGAATCATCAGTAGAGCAAGAGCATTACGTTTTTTCTTATACCGTTACTATTAAAAATACCGGTAAAGAACCTGCAAAACTAATCTCTCGTCACTGGATAATCACCGATGCTAACGGACGTATTCAAGAAGTACGTGGAAAAGGCGTTATTGGTCAACAACCGCATTTAAAACCGGGTGAAAGTTATACCTATACCAGCGGCACAATGATGGAAACAGCTATTGGTTTTATGCAAGGAAGTTATCAAATGGTTGCGGACGATGACACCAAGTTTGATGCAGCAATACCTGCTTTTCGATTAGTTGTACCGGGAATATTGAACTAGAATCGTTATTAGAATTACTGGGCTGTTCAATACTAACTGGAAGTGAGACTTCAGAGACTGTGCAAGTATTCTGG
>CAZDMX010000364.1:0-2975 GCA_964506085.1 uncultured Thiothrix sp.
AGTTGCTTTATTGGCGTTGCGTATATCTAGGTATACATGGCTTTCACTACTATATTCAGTTCCATTAGCTGTACTTTTTGCGACAAAACGCAAGTGCGTTTTACCTGTTTTATTCCCCGCTTTGATACGCAAAAAACCGAGTTTGTCACCGGTTTTTTCAAAGCGGATGGTTGTCTGTTTTTCATTAACTACTTGTAGAAGATCATCAACAGTTACGCTAAGCACAACCTCTTTTATATCCTCTTTAGTTGAAAACAGCGTCACCGGAATAATAGCTTCTTCGTTAACGCTAAGCACACGAGGCAAGCTGGGTTGAATAATCAAGGGTTGGCGAATAAAAATAGACTTGTCGGCTTGACCATAGGCAGAGTTTTTCCCTGCAATGACCATAAGACGAACAGCACCCACGTAAGCTGGCAGTTTGACTTCGTGTATCTGGCTCTGGCCTTTTTCCAAATGGAAAGAACCTAAAAACTGCACTACTGGAGGAAAGCGTCTGACTCGGTTAGCCGCATCATCAAGTTGTACATCATCGCCACCACCTAATGCGAGCAAACGTTCCAGTTTGCCACCGTAAGCACCTACAACATCATCATATAAATCCCAGCTTTTGATACCTAACGCTTCTTTACGATAGAAATGTTTGTGTAAATCAGGGGTTTTGAAACGAGTCAGTCCAAGCAGCCCTTCATCCACCATAGCCAGGGTGTAATCCATTGCTCGACCGGATGCTTCAGTCACTTGCAGGGTCTGTGTGGAAAGTGGTTTCCATTCTTCAGCAGCGGTTATAACTGGTTTAAGATGAGTTGCTGGATCAGTTACAAGTAACGGAATAATGCCAAGCAGGCGAATAGGGCGGTCATTCTGTTTGTTTTGATGCGGCTGTAATAGTGTTACATTGACATACACATTAGGAGCCATCTGCTCGGTGATTGCTATTTCAATTTGCTGTCTTGTATCTTGTGCCGAGCTTTTTTCTGGGCTTTGTTCAGTATTCGGCTCACTACCAGAATCTTGATTTTCTTTCTTTGTTGCAAATTCCACCCACTGCTGACTAAGAATATCGCTACCATTTTCAACGGTTACCAAAGCGCGCCCTTGGGATGCTTTAGGCAACTGAACAATGGCTGTTTCTCCCACAGTGTAAGCTTTCTTGTCAGAGAACAAGCTCAATGTGCTCGCTGCACTACTACTTTGCTCTTGTGCGCGCCCAGCCCATCCTGGCCAATCAATATAAACCGTTTTCCCGGTACAATGTTTGCCCTCAAGATCACAAGCACGAACCAAATAGCGTCCCCAATCAGGGTATTTAATAGAGAAATTCCATTGCCCACGTCCATTGCTAGTTTGCACAATACCTTGTTGCAGTTTACGGCTGTGATTGGCGTTACTGTAGGCGGCTAGTGATTCGTTTGACTTATCCCACCACCATTTCCAGTCGATTTTATACAACGTGACTTGAACGCGATCAAGGGCAGAGGGGTTACCATGTGCATCAAGACTTGCAATTTCAACGGCATGGGGCTTGTCTGTTAGCAACATATGACGTGTAGCATCCCCTTGAGGGAGCTTTATACCCACATAGTTTCGATAAGGGTGATAGTCCATAAATTGTTTACTGGTACTAAATGCGCCGCCTTCTTCAAACACACGGGTGGTGAACCAGGCACTTAACATGCCTGCTGACGTTGATTTGGGAGTAAACTGCTTATTAAAACTAAGCTCACCCGCATCGTTTAGTCTACCCTCCAGAATCTTCTGATCATTACTATCTAATGAACGGGTAGGGTCATCGAACACATAATCTGTAAAGCGTTCAAAACGGGTCTTCTTCTCACGAAAACGCACCGAGATATCAGCCTTCAAACCACCTGCACTGGCTCCATGCAACCATTGTGAGAAGAGTTTGCCTGTCGCTAATGGCTCATAGCCATATAATGCTTCGCTATCATTAGTATCTTCACCAAAACCAAGTTCTATTTTTAAACGATTAGGACGAACAGTCTCAATCGTCAAAACTTTAGAAAAGGTATTGCCACCTAATTGAGCTTTAACCAGCCATTTTCCCGTTTCATCATCTTCATCAGTCTTAAAGTTAAATGTATAAAAGTTTCCGGTAGGTGCTGTATTTATTAGAGTTTGTACTACTCGACCTTTGGGGTTAATAAGCTGCATGCTAACAGGATGGTTTGCCGGAATAACCTCATCTTTATCCTTGTTCTTATTCTGAAGCACAAACGTAAGGTAGATATCATCACCTGGTCTCCAGACACCACGTTCACCATAAATAATGCCTTTAAGACCTTTTTTAAGGTTTTCTCCACCGACATCAAAATGACTCACAGCAAGCGCCGTTTTACCATTGAGTTTAAGATAACCTTTTTCACCCTCTCTATTGGCGATAAGCAAGAAGGGCGTAGCGACTAGCTTCACCTCTGCAACACCATTAACATCTGTTTTCGAAGTGGCTAATGGCTGATGCTGGAAGTTATATATTTGCAGATTTACATTAGCGAGTGGCTTAGATGTTTTTAGATCAGTAGCAACAATCAGCAACTTCCCGTGGCCATCTTGTTTAGCTAACAAGCCAATATTACTGGCAATAAAATTCCGACTAGCTTTAAGCGGATTTTCTTCATACTCAAAGTAAGCGTCCGTACAAGGCTTGTTGCGGTTTTGCCACATCCAGTCATATCCTTGTTCCATACCCTCTTCTCCACCTACACTAGAGACATACTGTTCAATGCCATCCCAACCACTGTTTTCAGTCACATTAATGTCTTCATGATCAGACAGCGGTTGGTTCGCGGCCTTGCTTTTAGCCGTATCAGCAGGGCATTTATATGTTGAGTAACGACGATCAATTGACAGCTCCAAACGAAAAAGCCCACCAGGATAAGAGTGCAACAGTTCGCTCGCATTGAACGTATAACGATTCCATTGAGCCGGGTTTGCAGCATTTAGTGGAATGGTTT
>CAZDMX010000365.1:0-2969 GCA_964506085.1 uncultured Thiothrix sp.
TAAGAACTACTGATAAATGGCAATACAAAAATAGCAAACCATAAAAAGGCAACCATTATGGTTGCCTTTGACAGGTTAATTAGAGAGTAGAGTTACTCATCTTCACCAATTTCTTTCATGCTTAAACGCATACGCCCTTGGCGGTCAATCTCGATCACTTTTACACGAACTTCATCGCCTTCTGATAAATGATCAGAAACCTTTTCAACACGTTCTTGAGAGATTTGCGAGATATGTAACAAGCCATCTTTCCCTGGTAGCACGGTTACAAAGGCACCAAAGTCCATGATCTTAGCAACCTTACCGTTATAGATTTTGTTGACTTCAACTTCAGCAGTAATCTCTTCGATACGCGCCTTAGCTGCATCAGCATCTGCAGCACTGGTTGCAGCAATTTTGATATTACCATCATCATCAATATTAATTTGCGCGCCCGTATCTTCTGATATTGATCGAATAGTCTCACCACCTTTACCAATCACTTCACGAATCTTGTCTTTAGGTACTTTCATCATTGAATAGCGAGGTGCAAAGTCAGACACTTCTTCACGCGATTCTGTAATAGCTTTAGCCATTTCACCAAGAATATACAAACGACCTGCTTTGGCTTGAGTTAAAGCCTGATCCATGATTTCACGGGTAATACCTTCAATCTTGATATCCATTTGCAGTGCATTGATACCCTCTTCCGTACCCGCAACTTTAAAGTCCATATCACCTAAATGATCTTCATCACCCAAGATGTCAGACAATACTGCAAAGTCATCGCCTTCTTTAATCAAGCCCATTGCGATACCAGCAACAGGAGCTTTAATCGGCACACCTGCATCCATCAGTGATAACGAACTACCACACACGGAAGCCATTGAGCTTGATCCGTTAGATTCTGTAATCTCGGATACACAGCGAATCGTGTAAGGAAAAGACTCTGGATCTGGCATAACAGCAAGAACACCACGCTTTGCCAAACGACCATGACCAATTTCACGACGACCTGGGCTACCTGTACGCCCGGTCTCACCTACCGAGAAAGGAGGGAAGTTATAATGGAATAAGAAACCTTCTTTAAAAGTACCGTCTAAAGCATCAATCAACTGTGCATCGCGCTCTGTACCCAGAGTAGTAACCACAATCGCCTGAGTCTCACCACGGGTAAACAAGGCAGAGCCGTGTGTACGAGGTAGCACACCTACTCTTGCACTAATACCACGAACGTCATCAATATTACGTCCATCAATACGTTTTTCACCGGAGATAATCCGCCCACGTACTATCTTCTTTTCTAGTGTCTTGAATGCATCCATTACATCATCTTTCGAAGGTGCATCTTCATCGCCATTACATAGCGTTTCAAGTAGCTCAGCTTTAGCCGCATCTACTTTTCCGTAACGCTCCATTTTGTCAGCAGTCTGGAAGGCATCAGTTAGTGCAGCTTCCGAAACTTCTGCTACTTTTGCAGCGATGGCTTGATCTTTTACGGGTGCTTCCCATTCCCATGCAGGTGTACCGACTTCATCAGCAAGCTCCTGGATTGCTTTGATCACCACTTGCATTTTCTCATGACCAAACATGACGGAACCCAACATGATCTCTTCTGATAACTCATCAGCTTCTGATTCAACCATTAATACCGCAGATTCTGTACCCGCCACTACTAGATCCAGCGAAGAATCTTCTAATGCCGTTTTACTTGGATTAAGAACGTACTCACCATTAATATAACCGACACGAGCCGCACCAATTGGACCGTTAAACGGCATACCAGAAATACATAACGCCGCAGATGTACCAAGAATGGCAGGGACCTCCGGATCAACATCAGGGTTTAGTGACATAACCGTTGCAATGATCTGAACTTCATTAGTGAAACCATTGGGGAATAACGGACGTACCGGACGATCGATCAAACGACAGGTTAATGTTTCTGTCTCACTTGGGCGACCTTCACGACGGAAGAAGTTACCGGGGATTCTACCCGCAGCATAAATCTTCTCCTGATAGTTAACCGTCATAGGAAAGAAATCACGCCCTTCCTCAGCCTCTTTACGCCCTACTGCCGTAACCATAAGCACAGTACCATCAACATCAATGATGACAGACCCTGTTGCTTGACGACCGATTTCGCCAGTTTCTAGCGTGACAGTGTTATCACCGTATTGAAACGTTTTTGTAATTTTAGCCATATCCTTTGATACCTTATTTAAATAATTTAACTAATATTTATTTTCTTTAACTTATCACCGGCAGGCTGTTGAGAAATTTTTAACAAGTTACTTTGTCCTAGGAGTCTGTCCGAGAACTAAGAAGCTACTGCAAATCCCATGAACATCATAATCTGACCTTATTGAAATCGTTAAATAGAACGACTATTCGCCTCATTCAATAAGCCCAGCTTATGATATTCCTGTAATTTTCGCTACGCTTCTAGTTCTCGGACAGGCTCCTAGGAGGCTGTCCGAGAACTAAAAACTTTTCAACAACCTTCCTGGGTGATTACTATCGTGATCCAGAGTGGATCAAATAACGGGAACGACATCCCATTAACGCAAAAGACACCGTACAAGTACGGTGTCTTTGATGATTAACGACGCAAACCGAGTCGTTTAATCAAATCCTGATAACGATCAGAATTTTTACTATTTAGATAATCAAGCAATTTTCGGCGTTGATTTACCATTCTTAACAAACCACGACGTGAGTGGTGATCTTTTTTATGTACAGAAAAATGGTCGGTAAGGTGCTTGATATTCGCTGTTAACAGCGCAACCTGCACCTCCGGCGACCCGGTGTCTGTATCTGATTGGCGATAGTCTTCAACGATCTTCGCCTTTGTTTCTGCATTCAGAGACATAGTCCTAAGCTCCAGATTAACGGTTGCTAAAAAACTACGAGGCTTTTAATGAGGCTAATAAAAATTTATCCTAAAAAACTCAGTTGAAACGTAGCGAGAATGACTAGAGTGCTGAAGA
>CAZDMX010000366.1:0-2966 GCA_964506085.1 uncultured Thiothrix sp.
GTCGTTCTATGCAACGATTTTAGATCATTCAAGCTGGAGCAAAAAGGCAGGTTAAGTCCCATAAGTTATTTACTCCTGAGTCCTAAGTACTATTTATAAACATGACCAGCCAGCAACCCCTACTTAACCTATCGCTACCTGACGGTCAACGCTTCGAAACTTTCTATGTTAGCGACACCGATAAAGATAACCAGTTATTAGTCAAAAACCTCCACTCTTTATCATCCGCTGAATCCACAAACGAGCACCAGCAAACTTTTATCTGGGGTGGACAAGACACAGGGAAATCTCACTTATTACAAGCCACATGCTATGCCGCTTTTAGCAACGGTATCAGTGCCGCCTATTTACCTCTTATAAACTTAAAACATCATGGTGTTGAAATATTCGCTGGCTCCTCAACGTATCGCCTCATTTGTATTGATAATGTAGATTGCGTAATAGGTGATGATGAATGGGAACTGGCGCTTTTTAATCTCATCAATCAGGCCAGAGAAAACCAGCAAATTCTCATCTTTAGTGCCATCCAGAATCCTCGCCATATGAGTTGCACGTTGGCAGATTTACAATCGCGGTTATTATGGGGAGCTAGTTATCAACTCAAAGAACTCGATGATGAAGAAAAAGCAGCTGCCTTAAATTTCAGAGCCTCTCATCGTGGAATTATGCTTGATAACGCCGTAATTGAATACATATATAAGCGGTATCCCAGAGATTTTACTACACTTATTAGCATTCTAGATAAGCTGGATGTCGAAAGCTTATCTAGTAAACGTAAAATCACCATACCGCTTGTGAAACAAGCGTTAGAAACAAACCTGCCATAAGGAATTAGAATATGAACATGCAATCATTCTTAGACGACCTCATCAAAACAGGACGTGAATACGCAGAAAAAGGTCAGAAAATAGCTGAAGAAAAACTCGATATTAGCGAAGAAGGTGACAAGCGCGATGCCACCCTTGATGGCATGAAAAAAGGTGCACTTGCCGCAGGTGCTTTAGCTCTCTTGCTCGGAACAAGTGCTGGAAGAAAAATCTCTGGCTCAGCGCTAAAAATAGGCAGCCTGGCAGCCGTTGGCGGCATTGCCTATAAGACATGGCAAAATTGGCAAGAAGAGCAAGCCAAAACGGCTAAAGAAGCTCAAGCTCAGAGAGAAGAGAAGCAAGCAGAGATATTCGCTCATATTGAAAAGACTGAAGCCCCTAAAGCTCTATCCATAGATAAACTAGAAGGAGAAGCTGCAGAAGAACGCAGTCAGATATTAGTAAAAGCGATGATTGCAGCCGCTAAATCTGATGGTAAAATGAGTGCTGAAGAAACCGCTGGTGTAAATCAGCAGATCAAAAAACTAGGTCTGGGTGCAGATATAGAAGACGTACTAAAAGCCGGAATGGTAACTCCACTTAGCGCAAAATCAGTGGCTAAAATGGCAGACGATAAAGAAATTGCTGCGGAAATTTATATCGTATCCATGTTAGTTACGGATACTGAAAACAATCAGGAAAAAAGCTATATGAATGCATTGGCTGATGCTTTGGAGCTGCCTAATGATGTAGTTGAAAACTTGGAAAAATATAGGCAATAGCATCAAACCAACAGCGAAGAAAATTATTCTTAAACGGGTTCTTGGCATAGTTCCAAGTTTGGCTGTGCTAATGATAATTATCTCATCACTAAGGTGATTTTACGGAAATAACTTACGGAACTTAAAAACAGCATGCAAATCCAGTGGTATCCCGGCCATATGTACAAGGCCAACAAGGAATTCAAGAAAATATTACCCAAGATTGATGTGATCATTGAAATCCTTGACGCGCGTCTTCCCTATAGTAGCGAAAACCCAATGGTTGCTGAGCTACGCGGCGACAAGCCCTGTATTAAAGTACTCAATAAAAGTGATCTTGCTGATCCGATAAAGACGCAAGAATGGCAAGACTATCTGGAACAGCAGAATGTGATTAGAACGCTTTCTGTAACCATGAACGAACCCGATAGAATCAAACAAATTCCTGCTCTTTGCCGCAAGCTGGCTCCCAAAAAAGCAAAGACTGATCGTGGCGTTCATGCCATGATTATGGGTATTCCTAATGTTGGCAAATCGACCCTTATCAATATTCTGGCAGGCCAAAAAATTGCTAAAACAGGCAATGAGCCTGCTGTAACCAAGCATCAACAACGTATTGATCTAAACACTGGTGTCGTCTTATTAGATACACCTGGTGTACTTTGGCCTAATATCGAAAACGAACACAGTGGTTATCGGCTAGCCGCCACGGGAGCGATAAAAGATACCGCCATCACTTATGATGATATAGCTTTTTATACCGCTGAATACCTACTCCCTAACTATCCTGAATTACTCAAAAAACGTTTTCAACTAGATGAGCTGCCAGAAACCGAAATGGAATTTATGGAAACCATTGGCAAAAAACGCGGCTGTTTACGTGCCGGCGGCAACCTTGATCTGGAAAAAATATCCAAAATCTTCATCGCAGAACTTCGCTCTGGTGGGTTAGGAAGAATCACCATGGAAACTCCAGCAATGATGGAAATAGAAAAGCAGGCGGTTGAGATAAAACGTGCGAAGAAAAAGGCTAAAGAAGAAGCCAAGAAAAACAAGAAAGGCAAAAGACGGAGAAGATAAGCAAGTGAGACTCAAATAGCCGTAGACATGTCTTTGACTTTCTCAGAACAAAGTTAATTTATATTGATTAAGAATTATAGGTAATCTGGATAAACCATGAAAAGAGCCGAGCAACTACAAAAACTATCACGAGAGCATCACGACTCTCTTTCAATCGCATTAAAAATCTCCAAGATCGCACAGGGAAGTACTGAGGAGGAATTAATCGCAGCCATCGATACCGTAAAAAATTATTACAATGACGAGTTGGAAGAACATTTTCAACATGAAGAACAAACCATTTTTGCACATATATTTAAGCAATATCAACAGCACATCC
>CAZDMX010000367.1:0-2950 GCA_964506085.1 uncultured Thiothrix sp.
CACGTATGCATATCAAGCAACACGGGTCGAATAAATTCGACCCTACAAGCTGATCTAGAAAATAAGCTTCTAATAATTTGCCGAAGCAAGCTTATTTCGACAGCCTAGTTCTCACCCCCTTATACTATAAATCAATTCAGCACAAATCTAATGTGCATTATCAAAGCAGTATTGTTTAAAATAATTACAACAATAAGTAATTGTTATTCAAACAGAAAATCATTAAGACATAGTTAAGATAGCGTTCCGTACTATCGGTTTACATTTAAAAATAGTGGGTAGTTGTAAGGGGCTATCTGGGACTTTTCACTTAAGGGTAAACCTCTATTAATAGAGATGCCCTCAATACAGTCTTCATTTTCGTGTCATCACTTTCATAGAATATTGATGTTGAAATTGCTCCTTGTAAATATAACTGAGTGTTATTTATCATTTGATACTCAGTCACCTCAGGGCGAGCGATTCGCCTCTCAATAATTACAATAATAACAATGAGAATGACTATGATGCATCTAGCTAAGACTGGCGCGTTTGCTGACGCGAATGGCTCCAAAAAATTGAAAATTGCTCTAACTAGTATGATGCTAGTAATCTTGTTTTCTATTACAAACCAAGCGGAAGCACAATCACAAGCAGCTACAGGGATAACAACCTCTACGCTGTCAGCATCAGGTAGTTCGTACCTTGGTGATGGTGGGAATACACATACCTGGGGTGATACCGATGAGCTATTTCTGGAAAAGTTTACCACTGGCAGTGGCACGTATTCGCAGTCTTTATTCGCAGATAACGTCACAGTTCGCAGAGTTGACAATGCAAAGGTAGTTGGCGATCGTTGCACGCTATTTGCCGAAAAAACAACTTCAAACTTTATTCTTGCACCTTCACTTTCATGTGATCCTGCGGCGGTGATGTCAGGACGGATTATTAACCGTGGTTGGTTAGATGTTTTTAGCAATGATAATGGTGGTTCAAGTGGCCGCGCAGAGAATAACATTGAGCGGATTGATTTTGTTTTCAGTGCCGGAATTACAGCCCCATCGGTGCAGGGACTTTTAGAAAACTCTGGACATATTGTGACGGAGAAAAGTGGTAATAATCCTACTGTTCTGGCGGTCATAACTGCGATTGATGGTAATGGCAAGCCCACTGCATATGGCAATTTAGTGAAAGTATGGCCGCATAACAGTGGGCAGTCTATTCGCTATGGTTTGGTTGGTTTATCTACACCCTTCTCATTCCTTAAAGACGGCGATGGCATTACAGCTGGAATAAATCAGGACGGTGAGCCAGAGAGATTTGGTGGTTCAAATGAAAAGCTGGGTATTGCTCTTGTTACGTTGGATGATTTAGGTGTTGCATTGGGTCAAACCTACTATGGTTTCTCCTATTTTTCACAAGATATCTACGGTACTGCTATTGATCCTGTGTATTATAATAGTTTTCCAAAAACTACCAGCGGTGGCAGTAATGTTGCAGATGCAGATATGTACGGTGGTGTTGCGGGGTATTTTACGCAAGCGCGTACCATTGCCGGAAATGCTTACAATGATGTGGATGGAAGTGGCACTAATAATGCGGGAGATTCCAATCTACCCAATATTACCGTACGCCTTTATTCGGACGTTAATGGTAATGGTTTGCTTGACAGTGGTGAGCAAGAGATATCTATCACACAAACAGATGCTAATGGCGACTACACGTTTAATGTCGGCGCTGAGGCTAAATATCTGTTACTGATTGATAGTAGCGATACTGATCTTCCTGCAGGTTTATCTCCATCAGGATCAAACCCTCAAGCTGTAACCGTCGTGGCTGCTAATATATCGGGAATTGATTTTCCTTTCATCACGATCAATGCATCGAATGGGGTGGTTAGTTATAAGAACACAGGTAATGGAAAGTACTCTGGAAGTATTGGTTTAATGGATTGGTCAGCTACTTCATTAACAGATGGAATCCAGAATGGAGATCAGGTTACTTTTACTTTGCCCGGATGTCGTAGTGGTTCGTTAACAGCAACATTCAGTAATATCAGCAACGCGACCAATGCCAGTACCTATGTACCAACAGACATGGAAACATGGTCAGGTGCATCTATGTACGTAGCGTACAATACTGTTGGTACAGGAGAGGCGCTTTATGGTGGTGATGGAGCCGATGTAGATTTCACTATCAACTGGAGCATGATTGTAAATGGAGCTTCGGTGATACCGAACTTATTTGTACTTGATGCGGAATCAACCTTCTCGGGTGTGGAAACATTGGGAGCCACAACCAATGGCGGCAACTGGTCTTTAGCAGATAGTGCTGTTGGTACTGATTATGCCGTCACAGGAATAGGCTCACAGACATTCTCAATAACTAAAAGTGAAGTGCCTAGCAATTCTCCGATGTTGCTTTCAATGAATGCCACGCAAACAGATATATCTATCAATGCGGGTGGTAAGCAAGGGGTTGCTTTTGGGGTTTTATTACCTTGTGATTATGGCGATTTACCTGCTAGTTATGGCTCACCAAGCCATGCTTATGAAGAAGAACCTGCGTCTCCCGATGGTTTGCAGTTTGTTGCAGGGCAATTATATCTGGGCACGACTCCTCCTGATGCAGATCGTTTTACACAAAGTGGAGCTTCGGCAGATGGTGATGATAGCGACATTCTCGGTGATGATGAAGATGGCATCAGCATTCCTGCATTAAGCCAAGGACAAACAACCACTATTACGGCAACAGTATCAGGGTCTGGGGGGTATCTTCAGGGATGGATAGATTTTGATGGAAATACAACATTCGAAGCGGCTGATCAAGTAGCTACTAATATTCAGGATGGAGGGGCAGGGGATTCTGACGGTACAACTAACGGTGTTATTACTTTTGATGTAGCCGTACCTGTGGATGCTACGACCACTCAAACTTATGCGCGTTTTCGTTGGTCAACTGCACAGAATCT
>CAZDMX010000368.1:0-2944 GCA_964506085.1 uncultured Thiothrix sp.
CTTGTCATTAGGTTGTTTTAGCAAGTTGCGAGGATGATAAGTCACAACAGCAGGTATGCCGGTGTTAGGTAACTGATGAATTTGACCACGAAGTTTTGCAAGCGGTATTTTGAGTTGTAATAAATATTGTGCAGTGGTGCGCCCAAGAATAAGAATTTTCTCAGGATTAACCAGCTCAATTTGACGAGATAGATACGGATAACAGTGCGTCAATTCTTCGCTTGAGGGCATACGATCGTTTGTAGCCCTACATTTTGTGGCATTTGTCAGATAGACGGATTTTCTGGGTAAATCTATTGCTAGCAGCATATTGGTTAGCAGTTTCCCTGCTTGTCCCACAAAAGGCTGCCCTTTGCTATCGTCTTCATAAGTGGGAGCATCACCAATAATCATGCATTGAGCCGAGTGATCACCGCTACCGGATACTGCCTGATTTCGGGATGTATGTAAGCCACATGCTTGACAACTGGAAATCTGCGATTGCAATGCTTGCCAACCCATCTCTGAGCAATTAATGGCTGCCCGACTTGGAGTAACAGGAAGAGAGTCGTTACGCTCTTTGCTTTTAGTGTTGTCTTTTTCGGGGGTTACTGAAAGAGTAGCTGAAAGTTTTTCAACTACTCTTTGAGCATCCATAGGTGTTTCTTGTACAACATCCACATCATTATCAGAGGAGGTGTTTTCTTCATGCCTTAATTCTTGGTGAGCCTGCTCCTTACGAACCCAGATGGGAACACCAAGGGCATGCAAATAAGCATGACGCCTTTGTTCATTAAGTTCATTAAGCTCACTTGGATGTTGTTGCCGATGCTTCACGTTGATTAAATTCCATCATGTTGCGGGTGAGGTCGTTGAATGCTTAAAGCGAGCTTGTTTAATGCATCAATATAAGCACGAGCCGAGGCTATGACGATATCCGTATGTGCACCATAACCGTAGACAATTTGTCCATTTTTTTGTAATTGCACGGTCACTTCTCCCTGTGAATCAGTACCGCTGGTGATGTTGTTAACGGAGTAAAGCTTTAACTCTGTATCTGAGTTGACCACTAATTCGATCGCTTTGAAGACTGCATCAACCGGGCCACCACCACTAGCACTACCATGAGCTTCTTCACCCTCTATCTTGACGGTCACTTTGGCAACGGGGGTTTCTCCAGTTTCTGAGCAGACTTCAGAATAAACCAGCTCATAGTTATCTTCAGCAGAACCTTCATGAGCCTGTGACACGATGAGCAATAAATCTTCATCGAAAATTTCATGTTTGCGGTCAGCAAGGTTCTTAAACTTCTGGAAGGCTTGGTTTAACTCATCATCCGTTTCAAAGGTAAAACCAATTTCTTTAAGGCGAGTCTTGAAGGCATTTCGTCCGGAATGCTTACCTAAAACAATCTGGTTATCAGACCAGCCAACGTCTTGAGCGCGCATGATCTCGTAGGTTTCACGCGATTTTAATACACCATCTTGATGAATGCCGGATTCATGGGCGAAGGCATTTTTGCCGACAATAGCTTTATTGGGTTGCACTGGAAAGCCTGTAATGCGAGAGACCAACCGTGAGGTAGGGACAATCTGTGTTGCATCAATTTGTGTATCACAAGGAAAGACATCCTGACGCGTACGTACAGCCATGACGATTTCTTCCAGTGATGCATTACCCGCGCGCTCTCCCAATCCATTGATAGTGCATTCTATTTGTCGTGCACCATTTAAAAAAGCGGATAGCGAGTTACCCACCGCCAAGCCCAAGTCATTATGACAATGCACGGAGAAAATTGCCTTGTCAGCATTGGGTACATTCTCAATTAAATTTTTCATCATTTCGCCAAACTGATGAGGGATGGTATAACCCACGGTGTCGGGAATATTGATGGTGCGTGCACCTGCATCAATAGCCGCTTCCACTATACGATGTAAGAACTCTGGCTCTGATCGCCCCGCATCTTCTGCAGAAAATTCAACATCATCCGTATATTGAAGTGCTTTTTTAATGGCTCTCACCGCATAGTCTAAAACTTCATCTGGCTGCATATTTAACTTATCTCGCATATGGATAGGCGAGGTTGCAATAAAAGTATGAATACGCGGAGATACAGCTCCTTTTAAGGCTTCACCTGCGGCCTCAATGTCTTTGTCTAATGCACGAGATAGAGCACAAACGATGCTATTTTTAAGGGTATCGGCAACGGCTTTAACTGCTGCAAAATCACCTGGGCTGGCGATAGGAAAACCGGCTTCAATAACATTGACATTCATTTGCTCTAACATTTTTGCGATACGAACTTTTTCTTCCAAGGTCATGGATGCGCCAGGGCTTTGTTCGCCATCACGCAAAGTGGTATCAAAAATAATTAAGGGTTGTTGTGACATGATTTTTCACTCCGTCTTTACAGGAATTATACGTAGGAATTCCTGTATTTGTAATAGGTAATCCAATCGGACGAACGTTTTAGCCTCGTCAGGCAATATTAAGATGCCCAGAGGGGCAGGAGTAGAAAGAGTGAGAGTGTTAGCTGTGAAGATAAAATAGATAGGGAATAGCCAGCTCTGCTATGAGGGCTTTTTTCAAAATGAAGGATGTGACTATAAATTGACATGACCTAAAACATTACACAAAATTTTTGATTTGATCAAGCTTGCTGTTATGAAAGCGTTATAAAAGAACTTCCTGATTACCCATCTGTCTAAGCATTAATCTAATGCAAGTGCTAATTTTCCGACCCTTCGACAGGCTCAGGGCGCTACGGTAGCAGTACCCTGAGCTTGTCGAAGGGTACGAAAATCTTGCACATATTTACAATGTAAAACCAGAACCTATTGTTATTAAGTAAAATTTAACATCAGGCTTAGACAAGTGGGTAATCAGGAAGAACTTTACCTTAAGCTATGGCCCAAAAGCTATGAAAAACTCCATTTCCGCTTTTTATGTGCTTTTTGTTGAAATA
>CAZDMX010000369.1:0-2944 GCA_964506085.1 uncultured Thiothrix sp.
CAATACTCATTCAAATTATTACCCTTCATGGGCAAGCTCATTGCTAATGATGCAGAAAGTTATCGCTATCTCGCGGAGTCCATTCGTATGCACCCTGATCAGGAAACCTTAAAAAGCATGATGGATGATGCAGGTTTTGAACGGACTGCTTACCATAATATGACGGGTGGCATTGTCGCGTTACATACAGGATATAAACTGTAGATAAACCATTATCACAGAAAAATACAATGCAACTACCTGTTCTCTTATTATCAACGATCGAAACTGCAATGAATGCCTGGCTAAAACTGGATAGTGAAGCATTGCCGCAATTTGCATCCATGCAGGATAAAGTCATTCGTTTTCATATCACCGGGCTTGAGCTAAACCTGTTTTTCTTTCCTGGCTCTCAACACGTTCAAGTGCTAGGTCAATATGCGGGTGAACCCGATACCACTATTCATGGCTCCCCTCTTGCGCTAATGCGTTTAAGCACAGCAAGCGATGCAGGTAAAACTATGTTGGATAGCGATGCACATATTGAAGGTGATACCGCACTAGGTACAAAGTTTAGTCAAATACTCCAGTCAGTTGATATAGACTGGGAAGAATTCTTATCCAAAGCAGTGGGTGATATCGTGGCTCATCAAGCGGGTACAATTGTCGAAGATACCAAGGGCTGGATCAAGGATAGTGAATATGCCATGCGCTTGAATATGAGCGAATATATGACTGAAGAGAAACAGCTACTGGTAGCCGAATCCGAAATCTCTCATTATATGGATCAGGTTGATGATCTTCGTGCCGATACCGATCGAATGCAAGCTCGCATAGAACGTCTACAGCTTCAACGGGACCGTATTGATACTGGCCTCGATACTGACAACCATAACTAATGTTTCGATTCGTACAAATCCGTCGTCTTTTTGTTATCAATCGTGTGCTGATTAAACATGGTCTGGATGAAATCGTATTACATATTCCTGTCTTTAGGCCGCTGCGCCTTTTCTATTACATTGCCCCATGGAATATAAAGAAGAAAACACAAATCGAACCTTTAGGGGTACGTATCCGCCTTGCTCTTGAGGACTTGGGACCTGTCTTTATAAAGTTTGGACAGATGTTATCTACTCGCAACGACCTGTTGCCACCTGATATCAACAAAGAGCTTAGTAAGTTACAGGACGACGTACCGCCCTTTCCTTCTCAGCAAGCGATCGAGATCATTGAGAAATCATTAGGCGAATCTGTTGGCAAATCTTTCCAAAGCTTTGATGACTCTCCGTTAGCTTCTGCATCAATTGCGCAAGTGCATACCGCTACGCTATGGAATGGTGATGAGGTCATCGTTAAAGTGGTTCGACCTGATATTAAACCTGTTATTGAACAAGATATTCAAGTGCTTTACATGATTGCGAAACTCGCTAATCGGTACTGGAATGAAGCGAAGCGTTTACGCCCGGTTGAAATTGTCGAAGAGTACGAATCAACTATTTTAGATGAATTAGATCTGGTTCGGGAAGCCGCCAATGCAAGTCAGTTACACCGTAATTTTGAAAATTCTGAAGAACTGTATATACCAAAAATTTACTGGAATATGACCCACGACCATGTACTGGTGATGGAAAGGATTCACGGCATCCCCGTCGGTGACATAGACGAGTTGAATCGTCAAAATGTAAATATGAAACGACTGGGCGCATTGGGTGTTGAAATATTCTTTACTCAGGTTTTCAAACACAATTTTTTTCATGCAGACATGCATCCGGGTAATATTTTTATCAATGCTAGCAACCCTGATAAACCTTCATATATATCGGTAGATTTTGGTATCGTCGGCACATTAACACCCGATGATCAGCGTTATCTAGCTGAAAACTTGCACGCTTTTTTTAACCGTGATTACAAGCGTGTTGCTGAATTACATATCGAATCAGGCTGGGTTCCGGCGCATACCCGAGTTAATGACTTTGAATCAGCCATCAGAACTGTCTGTGAACCTATTTTCAATCGTCCATTAAAAGAGATTTCTTTTGGCTTCTTCCTGTTACGACTGTTTCAAACTGCCCGCCGTTTTGATATGGAAGTACAACCACAACTGGTTCTTTTACAAAAAACATTGTTGAATATTGAAGGACTAGGTAGACAACTTTACCCTGATCTGGATTTATGGGATACCGCAAAGCCCTTCCTGCAACGCTGGATGGATGAACAAGTGGGTTTACGTTCACTGTTCAATGGTGCTAAAGACAATCTACCGAAATTTATTGAGCAACTACCTCATATGCCGACGATGGTAAACGATGTCATTAAACAGATGTATGATCAGCAACGTCACTACAGCACTGATAAAAAACAAGTGCAATTGCTACAAGAGCAATCACAAAAAAACACAAAAAAGATGCTATTAGCAATAGTGGGTGGCTCACTGATTATTAGCAGTGCTCTTATTCATAGTGTTTCCAACCATGGCGATCCATTCACTCTGACAGGGCTAGTGCTAGGAGCTAGCGGAATCATCATTTCTATTTATGCTTACTACAAATCATAGATATTTTTTATGTGTGTTTTTCATCTTGCGCGATACTTTTGTTCATTACGCATTCATTTATGATTAATTTATTCGTGAAACACTAGATATTGTGTCTAATACTTAGTCTAAGACACATTGAGTTATTCACATCAAGTATTTATTAGCATTCTTGGAAATAGCTTTTATTTATGAGCATCATACTGTTTCAATAAAAATATAATATATAATTAATTCAATATGTTAAAATCTATTTTTAATCTGATTTATAAATTTATTTAACCTCTATAAACTCGTTTGTGAAATCAAGAAGAGAAGTTATGCACAAAGTTATCCACAGCCCATCACACGTTAATCAGTTTTTTTTGCTACTTTAGTATTGATTCAGTTAATGTTATTGACTTGTAGGCCATATAATCCTAAAAAGCTCAG
>CAZDMX010000370.1:0-2940 GCA_964506085.1 uncultured Thiothrix sp.
CTTAGGCAACTCGCAATAAATAACCCACCACCTTACTTGTCTTTTTGTCTGTCTTTTGCGTTACAACTCCGGACTTATTATGCAGACCTGGAAGACGATAAAGCGCATCCTGACTCCATTAAGAAAAGATCACTTGCCTCACGTTTTGATACCCTCTTTACGCAGAAGACACGTTATGAAACATTAAATCAGTTACTCAAACGTATCCATCAAAATAAAACCGAATTATTATTGGTGCTTAATAGACCCGATATTCCATTGCATACGAATGGGAGTGAAACAGATATTAGGGATTTTGTGAAAAAACGGAAAGTGAGCGGTGGAACGCGCAGTGATGAAGGCCGAAAGTGTCGAGATACCTTTATCAGTCTTAGAACCTGTTCAAGATCGTTACGAGCCACTGCCAGTTGTGTGCGGACGGGAGCGGAGAAACCGGAGTTTACACAAAGTAAATGAGGATTTCGAGCACCGCCCAAGCGCGACTGGCAGTGGCGCAGTAGATCTTGAACAGGTTTTTAAGAAAACATGCCGAAAATTAGGTGTGTCATTTTGGCAATATTTAATTGATCGCCATGGCATTGGTGAACAAACGATTCCCCTCCCGTCAGGATATGGTTACTAAACGCGCATTGCTTGCCCCTGGTTATTGAGAAGTTACTAATTTTTGTTGTAAATAATTGAAATACATTGCTATTTCTGATGCTTTACGCCTAGCCCATTACAATAATCTACGCACTAAAACAGGGTGTTTTCAAACTCAAAGAGTATATTATCCACCAGTCCAGGGATGATGATATTTGTTAATCCAGGCCATATGCAGCAGTAGTATCGAGACTGATATCAACGGAGTCCAAAATAGAAAAGGCAGCCCTAGAAGAGTGAATCCTAGAAATACCCCTATCACACCCAGTAAAAAACCATTATTTTCATGAAAAAAAAGTTTATCAGGTCGGCCAAATAGCGGTAGCATTAAAATAAAGAATCGGCCAGCCCATATTCCAGTGACAGCAACGCCAAATGCGGCCAAGGGCAAGGTGCTTGATGAAAGTGGATCGGCTATAACCAGAAAATAGATTGCATAATAGCTTACTATCCCAATGGTGAGGCATAATCCTGCACTTAGACGTAACCATAAGCCAATCAGGGTTCCAGCCATCCAGGAAATCACGATTGTCATGTAGGTGATATAAGTGGATGTTACGTTGATCAGCAGCACAAAAAAATAACTGAACTGTAAAATTGCCAGATGCAATCCGGTCAATGATGCAAAAAGTGATAAATTAATCATTAAAAATACCTATCTATAAATCTTCCCAACCTCTTCTTAGCACGATATCCATGCTATTGACAGACAATGGGACTGCTTTTTTCAAATACCTTGCTAAATCCGAAGGTGGAATGACTTTAATGTTGGTTTCATAAGAACGTGCTTGTTGACGCACTTGCTCACCAGTAAAAGGTAGTGCTCTGGATGCAAAGGCAAAACCGCGGTCTGCACGCTTACTATGTATGACTAACACTTCTGCAAACACTTCCTGTAACGCTGCAGTCACACGGGCAGGCGTGCGATTATTTTTTTGTAACGGGCCACTTAACTGCACTGACAGCACCCCTTTTTTGCTTAGCTTCTGCTTAACCAATTGGTAGAATTCTTTACTATGTAAATAGGCTTCCTGAATGGTCAGGGGAGAAGGTACATCAACTACGATCAGGTCATAAAGTTCGTTACTTTTACGCAGAAAATGCTTGCCATCATCCACATGCAGTTGCCAATTATCGAATCCCTCAAGAGTTTCCATAGGTGTAAAATGGCGTTTCCCGGCTTCCAGAACACTGGCATCCAATTCGACTGAAGTAACCTCGCCGGAATGAGGATAAACTTTAGGCACAGAGGAAAGCGTACCATTACCAATCAACAGCGTTTTATTGGGTTTAATCAATTCAGCCGGAACCTGTGCAATATAAAAATTCAAGGCTTCGAGGTCAGTTGAGTTAAGATTCTGTAGTCCATCAAGATAGAGGTATTTTTTACCTCTTTTGTTTTCTATCACTTCTACTTTCTGATAAGGGGAATTGACAGAATATAGTACTTTGGCTCCGGAAATATGGTGTTTGTATTGGTAGAGCAAAGCCGTGCTGTGGTAATCGACCGTATTCAGGTTAATGATAGCAATAAGCGCGAGCACAGCATAACATGCTGTCAATACCGGACGACCCAGAACCAGATAGAGTACCAAACCAAGTATTAGCCAATAGGGCACCAACAAAAAACTGAAAGGTTGGTTCCAGGAGATTGCGACTATGATGAAACCACTCATGAAACCCAGTAGTTCCAAGCTATAGTATACCCTCATACGCTCGGTTTCTGTCTTCCCTGAATCTTCCGTCAAGCTAACCAGGCGTGGCAGAAAAGTTGCAAATATGGTGTTGAACAACAGTGCATAAAAGAATAATAGTGCAAGAAACCAATAGCCATCAAAATCTGCGGCACTGAACCAGGCAGCGAGATAGCGGTATGAGAATGGAAAGCTAAGATGCAGGAAAATTGAGCCAATAAGCAACAATTGAAAAAAATGCCTGGATAGCTTCAATGCTAGTAAGTACCCTGCCGAGAGACCAAGAAAGAATGATGCAGTGACCAAGACAATAACAACCTCTTCCCCATAAAGAATAGAGACGAAATCACGGATCATTATAAATTGTGAAATGCTAAGGGCTACTCCAATGAGGAATAACAGTAAATGGTTTTTGTACATGGGTTACCACTTCGCAGGGCAGTAGTTAAAATTATTATTTTTAAGGAGTTATAGTAGATCAGTTTGATAGTGAGGTCAAAAGAAAACTTATTGCTTTTGGATCTATGAAACTAGAAAAATCAGTTGGATCACGGTTTCTAGCACAAGCTATTGATTCCACAGCGCTTCAAAAAAATGCTCGGCT
>CAZDMX010000371.1:0-2935 GCA_964506085.1 uncultured Thiothrix sp.
CAACGTAGATTTACGTTGTTCGTCAGAATAGAACCCATGAGTATCAATAAGAATTTTACCCGGCTACGCTTCACTAGGCGCAACCTTCATCTGAAGGTAGTTATCAATTCTTGACCCTTCACCTACCGCAACCTTTTCTATATCTTCACTGATTTGATAAAAAGGGAAACGTGGATCACCATCTAATGCTAGACCAGGTAATGTTCTAGTTTCAGAATCAGCCGTATAGGTTATGACGGTAAATTTATCATCCACAGCCTGATTGCCTGTTTTCTGTAAAGGCAAGCCTATAAAAGAATTAATAAAACTGGATTTACCCGCCGAGAATGTACCCAAAATTGAAATCATCGGCCACCAAGAAATTTGTGTAGCATAGGATTCGCCTGAAGACAGTAAACCTAAGCCTTGCGCCACCTTGTCCAACTGTTGATATCTATCTACCACTTCAACTAGTATCGGAGCCTCTCGTTTTAAATGCTTTTGTAAACGCTCTAATCTTTCTTTAATCCTTTTATCTGGCGTCATATCTATCCTTGGTTGTTCTTAGTGATAGCGCTTATAAACAGTTTGCATCACAGAAATTATTGCTGGGGTTGCACTTGTTGTTGAGGCTGTTGGGTGGGCTGATAATAAACAGGAGGTTGTTGCATTCTGTTGGATCCGCGAAAACGGCCATTCGAATTATTGCTCCAGGGAATAAATTTATTGAACATGCTAAGCGGCGTTGAGATATTCTGATTGAGACTCCACATATCTTGCTGCATATTAGTAGTTGATGCTGCCAAACTAGAGGTTGAGTCTTTCATTTGCCCAATATTCTGGGACATTGAGCCCACATCGGTAGACATTTCACCTACTCTGCCCGTCATTGATTCTGTTGAACTTACCAGACTAGTCATCTTCTCAGACATTTCTACCGTACTTGTCGAGATGATTTTCATATTTTGATCAACAGCATCTGAAATGATAACAATGGACACAGCCATCTTACCCACATCTTTCGTCAAGGAATGAACAAGGAAAAATCCATAGGCGGCTAATATAATAAACGCCACCATAGCGGGATAAACCAATATCTGCATTCTTCTGGTTGATGACTCTTCACGTTTTTCCAGTTCGCGAAGTTCGCTTTCAAGCTCTAAGACATAATCACGATGTAATTCACTTTTTTCGCCCATAACCTTATACCATTCTTCAATCCGTGTTTAAGATATTACTCAGACATCGCGCGATGAATCTCGCTCGCTTTTTCTGGGAAAAACACACCTATAAAGCCCAACATATTTGATACTTCTCTTGACTTACCTTCTTTCAACATCGGCATTGCTATTTCGGCATAAAGAGCGGCTGACTCTTTTTGTTTGTTTTGATGCCAAAGCACGTTAGCCAACTCACCCTTATAATCAAGTGATGATGGAACTCGCTTAACTAATGCTTGATAAATAGCAGCTGATTTATCTTTTTTGTTCTGCCAAAAAGCTTCTCTGGCTAGCTTCAACAAATCATCTGAACTCATAGCAATTAAATCTTCGGTAGAGGAGCCCTCAGCAGTAGAGCCCTCAGGTGCATTAGCAACCGCAGCTAAACCAGCTTTGTTATTTGCGCTACTTTCGGAGGATGCTTCTTGAGTATTTGTACTTGCCTCTACCTTAATATTATTTGCTTCAGCGCTACTACTATCAGCTGCAGCTCCTTCAGTTACAGTGCTTTTTTCTTTTTCAGCCCACTTCGCTTTCAGTTCAGCCGAATGAGTATGTACTGCCGGAGCATCATCAACCGCTTTTACAGCCTCTTCACCTGATGCAGGTGTTGGTGCAGTATGTTCTATAGCAACTGCATGCATATTCTCTTGACCTGCTGCTGATGCTTTATCGGACTCAACAACATGGGAAACTCCATTTTTATCATGTTCAACCTCACTATGCTCACTTTTTGAGCCCATATTCATGTTTAGCAATATTGCTAACGCAGCAAGTATCCACGCTGTAATAATAGGGTGTGACATCAACCAACGAAAAATATGCATCTAATACTCCTTTATAACTGCTTATTATGGATATATCTTAGCGAAATATCACATAAAAATCCTATTGTTATCTTAATCTAAGCTAATAGCATCCTAATATAAGCTATTACCTAACAAATCTAATTCTTCTGTAGCTTTTGAGCGACGGTCAAGTTCATAAACAGCCAATCCTTCACTAAATGATCGCCTATAAATGGTTCTCTGATAAAGCTTACAGTCTAGCATTTTAATACCTGATAAAGTCTGCATTGCCGCAAAGGCTTCATCTGTTTCACGTACACCGTGGTGTGTATCGGAACGATTCATAAAACCTAAGACTTCCACAGATTTACCCGAACGGGCATCCTCTATCAGCTTCAAAAAACGTTGAGTCGACCAAACATCAGCCTGACTAGGAGCAATAGGCACCAAAATCCTGTCTGCTTGTTTGAGTGCTTTTTTCATTCCATCAGGATCAGACATACCGATATCAATTATAACCTCGGTATTCTTGCCTTCATTGACAAGTTCGGCAATATCATTCAATGGTGTTATCGCCGGCACATGCCCATCTTCCGTTCGGATTTCAAATGCATCCGTTAATGTTGCTTGTGGATCAAGGTCGTAAACAGAAACATAAGCATTTCTATTTGTCGCAACCCACAATGATAGATTAAAAGCGACTGTACTTTTACCTGTGCCACCTTTTAAATTGCCAACAACGGTAATCGCCATTTTTTAATTTGATTCTTTGTTTTGAGACTGAACAGGTTGTTTAACCTGTTGTGATGGCTGTGGCTGCATTTGTTGCCTGACCATACCTTGAGGAAATCCATAGGGTGCATAAGGTTGACCATATTGATACATAGGTACTGCATAAAGTTCATACGTGGGTCATAACCCATATTAGGGTTGATTTGAGTGCCCCCC
>CAZDMX010000372.1:0-2914 GCA_964506085.1 uncultured Thiothrix sp.
AGGACTTACATCGAAAACGGAAGATAAAGGAATTTCTGTAAAATTTTGACTTTATTCGTAGTCATTCTACGGATGAAATCAAAATTTTCCAGAAAACCTTTAGATTCAGTGTTATAGACATTCGCAGTAGTTTCAACTGAGTTTTTTAGGTTTAACCTAAATGTCAAAATTTGGATATACTTGGAGTATCGTTAACATCATAATGATTAACAAGAGAGCTATCATGTCAATCATAAAACAAGACCACCTCATTGACAGCATAACCGATGCATTGCAATTCATATCCTACTACCACCCCGTAGATTTTATTGAAGCGATGCACGAAGCTTGGAAACGAGAGGAATCCCCGGCTGCAAAAGACGCTATTTTGCAGATACTGGTTAACTCACGTATGTGTGCAGAAGGCAAACGCCCCATCTGTCAAGACACAGGTATTGTTACCGTCTTCATCAGAATCGGCATGAAGGTACATTGGGAAAGTGAATTAAGTGTCGAAGAGATGATAAATGAAGGCGTAAGACGTGCGTACTTGCACCCAGACAACGTGCTACGAGCCTCCATAATGGCTGATCCGGCAGGTAAACGTAGCAATACTGGGGACAACACTCCCGCAGTCATTCATATGACAGTGGTGACTGGCGACAAAGTAGAAGTAGAAATAGCAGCCAAAGGCGGTGGCTCGGAAAACAAAGCAAAAATGGCCATGCTCAACCCCAGCGATAGCATTGTAGATTGGGTGTTAAAAACAGTACCTACTATGGGTGCAGGCTGGTGTCCTCCTGGCATGCTTGGAATAGGCATTGGTGGAACCGCAGAAAAAGCGGCGCTATTAGCTAAAGAATCCTTAATGGAGTCCATCGATATTCAGCAACTACGCCAGCGAGGCGCAGAAAACAGAATCGAAGAACTGCGTCTAGAAATCATGGATAAAGTTAATCAGCTCGGCATTGGTGCACAAGGGCTTGGCGGCCTAACCACCGTGCTGGATATAAAGATCAAAGATTACCCCACACACGCGGCATCGCTGCCCATCTGTATTATTCCCAACTGTGCCGCAACCCGACATACCCACTTCACCCTCGACGGATCAGGCGCTTCATTACAAACACCTCCAGACCTGTCAAGCTGGCCTGATCTTGTCTATACACCCGATGTTAATGCTCGGCACGTCAACCTGAACAACATCAACAAAGAAGAAATAAATAGCTGGCAAGCAGGCGAAGTACTATTACTTTCAGGAAAAATACTAACAGGCCGTGACGCTGCCCATAAACGCATTATTAACTTGTTAGATAAAGGCGAAGCATTACCCGTTGACTTGAAAGGTCGTTTTATCTACTACGTAGGCCCAGTTGATCCCGTCAGAGAAGAAGTAGTAGGCCCGGCCGGCCCCACTACAGCAACCCGCATGGACAAGTTTACCGATCAAATACTAGAACAAACCGGTCTATTTGGCATGATAGGAAAAGCCGAACGCGGAGACATCGCTATCCAAAGCATCAAAAAACATCAATCCGTCTACCTCATGGCGGTCGGCGGCTCTGCCTATCTGGTTTCAAAAGCCATTGTCGGCGCAGAAGTACTCGCCTTTCCAGAACTTGGCATGGAAGCTATCTATGAATTTAAAGTGAAAGACATGCCAGTAACAGTAGCAGTGGATAGCCAAGGGATATCCGTGCATAAAACAGGACCAGAACAATGGCAAAAGATAATCTTTCAGCGCTCGCGATAACGGTCGCCCAATTAAAAATTGTAATGGGTTTTATGGATGAGTGTATTAGATACTAAACAAATAACCGCAGTGATACTGGCAGGTGGCAAAGGCAGACGCATGGACGGAAATGATAAAGGTCTGCTTGTTTTCAAACAGAGACCATTAATTGAACATATTTTAGAAATCATTACCCCACAGGTTTCCCAGGTATTGATTAATGCCAATCGTAATCAGGACATTTATTCGAGATATGGACATCCTGTTATAAGCGATAAGATGTCGGATTTTCAAGGGCCACTGGCAGGATTCTCGGTTGCCATGTCTCATGCTACCACCACACATATTATTACCTTGCCCTGCGATGCTCCATTTATGACATCCTCATATGTCGGCCGTATGTGTGACGTGTTAAAGCAGCAGCAACACCAACCGCCCGAGCTTGTAGTAGCTCATGATGGTACACGGCTACAACCTGTTCATGCGCTGATGCCGATTTCACTCAAAGCCTCACTGGATGATTTTTTGCAAGCTGACGATAGAAAAATAGACCACTGGTATGCTCATCACACATTTACCGAAGTGGATTTCTCTGACATGCCTGAACTATTTCATAATATTAATACCGCAGCACAACTTACAAAATTGGAATCCGTTAATGATGATTAATTTTCCACTTCCCATACTCGGCTTCGCTGCCTGGAGTGGTACGGGGAAGACCACTTTGTTGACACAATTAATCCCCTTGCTCATTGCAAAAGGTTTACGAGTTGGTTTGGTCAAACATTCACATCACGCGTTCAATATTGATCATCCTGGAAAGGACAGTTATCGCTTGCGTGAAGCGGGCGCAACACAAGTCGTCATTGCATCCAGAGAATGTATTGCCTCCATTATGGATGTCGTAGATAACAACAGTGAACCCAGCTTTCAAGATGCTTTATCGGCAATAAACACCCAACAACTTGATCTGATTCTGGTTGAAGGCTTTAAGACCGAGGCTATCCCAAAGATAGAACTACATCGACAGGCACTAGGGAAGCCCTATCTCTATCCAGACGACAAGATGATTTTTGCTCTGGCTGAAGATTTGCAGATTGACAATGATGTGAAAGCGTCAAATACCAGAACAAGCAGCCCATTGCCCACTTTGGACTTAAATAAACCAGAACAAATAGCTTCATTCATTCAACAATGGCTGCA
>CAZDMX010000373.1:0-2909 GCA_964506085.1 uncultured Thiothrix sp.
GATTCAGTGCTATAGACATTCGCAGTAGTTTCAACTGAGTTTTTTAGGTTAAACATGAATCTTCCTTCTACCTTAAGGTTAACCCCACCTTAGGATTAACCTCCCCCATCTTCGTCTAAGATATTGATTCCAAACAGCGTAAGCGAGCCTTAAGGACTCTGAAAGCTCACTTCCAAAAGTGCGCTCTACAAAGAACACATTTTGCGTTTTCTATCCCCTAACTGTGTGACGCCTTTGTCAAACACAGCATGGCTTTTATTAACCCAGCCATTTTGACCATTCCAACGAACGTATTCCCAGGCTTGTCCATTAGACAGTTTCTTTACCTGCCCAAGACGCGCAACCCAAGTAGCATTATGTGGAATAGCTACTGCCACTCTACCTTTCCATTGCCCCGGCTGGGTACGTAAAGGCAATGTTTTACCTGTAGCTATACCTCTAACCGAGAGGATATCTACAGGTTTGAAGGGACGCTTGCGCTCACTTTCCGGATAACCACAGCAAAGCTTATTCCTTCCCTGCGGGTTTCTAAGACACTGGAGGCGTTGTTTAGCAATTTTAGTCGAGGCCGGATCAAAACTTAAAAAATTGCTGTTAACCCATCCTTCTTCTTTATTCCATACCACTTTATTCCAAACAGAACGGCCTACCTTCTTTGAGCTATTCCTTTTCACAATCCATGAAGCATTATGTGGAATAGCCACCTTAATTCTACTTTTACTACTGGGATAGGCGCGTAAATTCAAACTATTACCTTGTCCTACACGAGTCACTTTATAAATATCGTGCGCCGATACGGAGGGCGAAAAAATTAATAAAGATAATGAAAAAAAAGCGGCGGGAATAAGTGTGTTAAGAGTCCGTTTCATAAGTTTTCCTTTAGGTTGAAGCAATTCTGCTATCCATCTGATTATTGGTATTAAATTGTAACCCCAGAGTATAGTTTAACCGTGCGCATAAAAAAAGCAGGATATCGCGCCTAGGGGCGATTTAAACTGATGCTCGCGCTTTTACCCATCTTATCTGTCTAAAAATAAGATAACTTCAGACTGCTATATACTCATAGTCATGTCTATCTATCAATTGAAAACAGCTTTCCAGAATCTGCTTCGTCCTCTTTGTAAGAGCATGTCAGATAAAGGCATCACTGCCAATCAAGTTACTATTGCAGCCATTGTACTTTCGGGTATAGCGGGTTTGTTTATCGTTGTGAATCCAACTTCGCGCTGGCCTTTGTTGATCCTCCCTCTGGTATTATTTATCCGTATGGGGTTAAACGCAATTGATGGCATGTTGGCACGCGAGCACCATATGAAGTCTTCATTAGGCGCTATTCTCAATGAACTAGGAGATGTAATTTCCGACACTATTTTATACTTACCCTTGGCGTTAGTGCCGATAATCAATCCCTATTTGATTATCGCAATTGTTATCACTGCACTGCTTACCGAAATGATGGGCGTAATAAGCATCCAGATAGGAGCTAGCCGTCGCTATGATGGCCCTATGGGGAAAAGTGACCGAGCTTTTGCACTGGGTGCTATCGGCTTCTTCATTGGCCTAGGTTGGTTCACCTCCCCAACATTCGTCAATATCCTGTTAACCATCGTATTGATTCTGACGGTGGCAACCGTTATTAACCGTGCCAGAAAAGCTTTAGACGAGATAAACAATGTTCCATAATATCAGTCAACAAACACTTTATTTATTACTCGGTGTCTTTTCAGTTTTACTCATCTCCTCTGCGGTAAGTTACTTCCTCGCTAAAAGTAACCCGGAAAAAAACTATACCGAACTCATCGCCCGCATAAAAAGCTGGTGGGTAATGATTGGCACAGTTAGTGTCTGTATTCTCCTTGGAGAAACCGTATTAATCGTCTTTTTCGCCTTTGTTAGTTTTCTGGCGCTGAAAGAATATCTCTCACTGATACCCACCAGACGAGCCGATCGGCGTTTACTCTTCTATGCATACTTATCCATACCTTTGCAATACTACTGGGTCAGTATTGAATGGTATGGTTTATTTATTATTTTCATCCCTGTCTACATGTTCCTTTTTATACCCTTGCGTATGGTGACATTGGGAGAAACAGAAGGGTTTCTAAAAGCCGTAGGAACTATCCATTGGGGCTTGATGATGACAGTATTCAGCCTGAGTCATATCGCTTACCTGCTCGCCTTGCCTGAAGAGATCAACCCAGCGGGAAGTGTCGCTCTTATGTTGTTTTTGTTAGTGCTCACCCAGTTCAATGATGTGGCTCAGTACCTATGGGGAAAACTCTTGGGGAAACATAAAATCATCCCCAAAATAAGCCCCAACAAAACCAGTGCAGGTTTGTTGGGTGGCTTGTTTACTATCACACTATTGGCTGTGTTTTTAGGCCCTTGGCTTACCCCCATGACATGGCTGCAATCCTTGGGCGCAGGGCTGATTATCTCCCTCGGTGGTTTTTTCGGAGACGTAACCCTGTCAGCCGTAAAAAGAGATATAGGCATTAAAGATACCGGGAACTTACTACCCGGACATGGCGGCATTCTTGACCGTGTAGACAGTCTTACTTTTAGTGCGCCGCTATTTTTTCATTATATTTATTATCTCTATTATTAATCCTAAAATAACCCAATCGATAACTAGGCAAGTGAAGTAATGGTATACAAAAAAATCTTTTTTCTGCTGATAGTAAAACCGCTAGTTTTCGTCATTATGGGGTTACACATTAGGCATCGAATGCGCCTACCCACAAAAGGCCCCGCTATTATAGTAGCGAACCATAATAGTCATCTCGATACTTTGGTTTTAATGTCTTTATACTCCTCAGCGAATCTACCAAGGGTTCGACCCGTTGCAGCAAGCGATTATTTTATGCGTAGCGGCTGGAGTCGCTGGTTAGCCTGCAACCTCATTGATA
>CAZDMX010000374.1:0-2905 GCA_964506085.1 uncultured Thiothrix sp.
CATGCAACGTCTCTACTACAGTCAATCGACAAATTTAATAAGTGAAGGTCTATAGTCTGAGCCTGAGTGTCTGGAAGAATAAAGGTTATTGTTTTTTGAAAATACAGCGCAGATTAACGCTTTACGGGAACGAATGAACAGGGGGAGAAGATATCCCACCCTGTTCATCTTACAAGTTATTTCTCTACTTTCTCAGCTTTATCTGCTTTATCTGCTGATTTTTTCTCATCAGCTACCGGCTCTGGTTTTGGCTCTGGCAAGGTGATTTTTATATCGGCTGACTCTTTTAAAGAATCAATATAGGCAATCATTTTTTCCTGAACAAGAGAACGTTTCAGTTGTGGCTTCAAGGTTTCCAATTCTGGAAGCTTGGCAGCACGTTTATCTTCAAGCTTGATAACGTGGTATCCAAAACTGGTTTTTACCGGTTCTTTACTCACATCACCTTTCTTCATACCTTCTACAGCTTTAGCAAAAGGAGGAACCATTGTTGTTGATTTAAACCACCCCAAGTCTCCACCCTTAGGCCCAGATGGTCCGGTAGATTTTTCCTTGGCAAGTTTAACAAAATCTCCACCATCAGATAATTCTTTAATGAGCGCTTTTGCGTCATCTTCAGTTTTTACCAAGATGTGACGCGCTTTATATTCATCAGTTGCCTGGCCCTTCATGTTCTTGTCGTAAGCCGCTTTGATTTCATCATCACCGATTTTCATGCTCTCGCTTTTTTCGCGAGTCCAAGTGGTTAGCAAAATCTTTTTTGAAGCTTCTTTGATCTGTCTCTTAACATCATCACGCTGATCAAAGCCATCTTTCTTCGCTTGCTGTAAAGCCAGCTCCGTCACAACAAGATCATCAAGTGCGGCAGCAGGATCAATCTTGCTAGGGCGTGAACGATTCACCACCCCCAGATAAGCATCCAAAGCTTCTTGATAAATAGGCGTACCATTCACTGTCGCTACAGTTTTTTCATCTTTAGCGTAAACCAATGGTGTCAACAAAGAACATCCGATTACAACACTTAATATTTGTTTCTTATTCATTTTTCTCTCTTCTAGTTAGATTCAACTTAAAAATATGGTCTTAATGTAGTAGCTAAAACACTTTTTTAAAGGGTTTAACCACCACTTTTTTATAAACATTAGCTAATATATAAGGATCTTTATCGGCCCATTGCTGTGCAGCTTGTAAAGATTCAAATTCAGCAACAATCAAGCTACCAGTAAACCCAGTAATTCCAGGGTCTTCTGAGTCAATCGCAGGATGTGGCCCCGCTAAAACTAATTTCCCTTCATCTTGAAGTGCCTGTAAACGTACTACGTGATCAGGTCGAGACGCCAAACGCTGCTCTAGGCTATCATTCACATCTTCCGCAATAATGGCGTATAACATTACATTTCCTTGTTATTGAGACTCTTGTTGTTAAGACTCTCATTGTCATCTCGTTCATCCGTATCCGTGACATATCGACTAAGATAAACCGCCTGACCCATCATAAAGACAATAGTTAGGCCAAAAATTCCAAATAGTTTGAAATTAACCCAATTCTTAAGGTCTTCACCGGGGAAATAGAAGGCTACGATGAGGTTGAGCACACCTATAAAAGCAAAAAAGACAGCCCACATAATAGTGACCGTTTTCCAGGTCTGCTTTGGCACACTGATAGCTTGGGACATCATTCGCTCTATCAGTGTTTTCTTACCGATGAATATGCTGCCGAGCATAACTACGGCAAAAATCCAATTAAAGATGCTAACCTTCCACATAAGAAAAACTGGGTTTTTTAAAACGATAGTCATACTGCCAAATACCAGCAGTACGGCCATCGAAATAAGATGCATCTTTTCAAAACGCTTATATAACAACCAATGCAGAGCATTTTGCACCACACTAGCGATCAACAGAACTAATGTTGCAAAAAGAAAAGCATCCTTGGGTTCACTTTTTGAAAGTTCAACATAGGGAATTTGGTTAACAGCTTGAATAAGCTCTGATGGCGCACTTCCAAACAATTTATAGGCTACAAAGAACAGCACTACTGGAAGAAAATCAAACAGAAACTTCATAATGGAATTCAGCTGGGACAGCAAAGCCTAAAAACCAGCTACTTTACCAGAAAGACCTGATATAGAATACCCCGTTTTTATATCGAAAACATTAGCAACACAATAAGCACACAACAAAGCCAAACAGTCAAAAAAAGCATGAGCGATTACTTCTACATCCACCCCGATAACCCGCAAGCCCGTCTGATCCAGCAATCAGTCGATATTATTAAACGTGGTGGGATTGTTATCTACCCTACAGATTCCAGCTATGCCATAGGCTGTCATCTGGATGATAAAGATGCTGTAGACAAAATCCGCCGTATTCGACAAGTAGACAAACACCATCACTTTACCCTTATGTGCCGTGATCTCTCGGAGATTTCCAAATACGCGATGGTGGATAATATCAACTATCGTTTGCTCAAAGCACATACACCCGGCTCCTATACTTTCATCTTGGAAGCGAATCGTGAAATCCCACGTAGACTCAAGCACCCTAAACGAAAGACCATTGGCATACGCATCCCTGATAACAATATTGCCCTCGCCTTGCTGGAAGAGCTGGATCAACCCTTAATCTCTAGCACACTGATTTTACCCGATGAAGAATTCCCCATGACCGATCCATACCAAATTCAGTTGTTTTTAGAGAATCAGGTCGATTTGATAATTGATGGTGGGTATAGTGGACACGAAGCAACCACCGTTATAGATCTCATGCAATCTCCTCCTGAAGTATTAAGAGAAGGTAGAGGTGACACCGACTGGCTATAAAGGACAGCCTCCTAGGAGTCTGTCCGAGAACAGTGAGCCTACTGCGGAAAAGCTGATTTGGCTATTTTTTCCCTCAATTTGCG
>CAZDMX010000375.1:0-2902 GCA_964506085.1 uncultured Thiothrix sp.
GGTAATATCCACTTCAACAAACTGTCCTGGCTCTAATTCGATGCCATCAATGATAACTTGTCCATCAATTTCAGGCGCATCGGCATAACTACGCGCTATGGTCAGGTTTTCTTCTGTGTCATCAGTGAGTACTGTCATTCGTGTACCTATCCGCTTGGCTAACTTTGCGGTGCTGATGTCTGCCTGCACTTCCATAAAACGCTCTAAACGTTCTTCTTTTAACGCTTCGGGTACTGGGTTCGCTAAATCATTAGCAGAGGCTCCTTCGACGGGTGAATAAGCAAAACATCCTACGCGGTCAAGTTGAGCTTCTTGTAAGAAGTCTAGTAACATCTGAAAGTCTTCTTCTGTCTCACCGGGGAAGCCAGCAATAAAGGTGCTACGCACTACAATCTCCGGGCAAATTTCACGCCATTTGTGTAAGCGGTGAATAATTTTTTCTGCATGTGCAGGTCTGCGCATGGCTTTTAATAGTGTCGGGCTGGCATGCTGGAAGGGTATGTCCAGATAGGGAAGGATTTTCCCTTCGGCCATTAGAGGTATTAAGTTATCTACATGTGGATACGGGTAAACATAATGCATTCGCACCCAAACACCCATTTCTCCTAATGCTTCGGAGAGTTGCTGAATGTGTGATTTTATGGGTCTGCCTTGCCAGAAACCCGTGCGGTATTTTGTATCTAGGCCATAAGCACTGGTATCCTGAGAAACTACTAGCAGCTCTTTCACGCCAGCATTGACAAGATTCTCTGCTTCTTGAAGTACATCGCCTATTGGGTAACTCGACAAACGTCCGCGCATGGAAGGAATGATGCAAAACGAGCAATGGTGATTGCAGCCTTCAGATATTTTTAAATAGGCATAATGTTTCGGAGTTAGCTTTATTCCCTGTGGTGGAACCAGATCGGTGAAAGGGTCATGGGGAGCAGGTAGCTGCTCATGTACCGCATTCATAACCTCTTCATAGGCATGTGGCCCAGAAACGGCCAAGACTTCAGGGTAAGCTTCTAAAATCTTTTCAGAATCTGCACCTAAACAACCCGTGACAATCACTTTCCCGTTTTCATTTAATGCTTCGCCGATGGTATCCAGCGATTCCTGCACCGCAGAATCTATAAAGCCGCAGGTGTTAATGACCACCATATCTGCTTGATCGTAGTCAGGCACCACTTCATATCCCTCGGTGCGTAATTGAGTGAGGATACGCTCGGAATCAACCAGTGCCTTGGGGCAACCGAGACTGACGAATCCAATACGTTTGGGCGTAGTATCGGGTTTAGGGTTTGGAATAGGGTTGGTGGTCTTCATAGAGATAGGAAATTGAAGTAAATGGCAAGTCTAACAGAACATTCCGAATCAACAGAATAAAGCAGCTTATAGTGTGTGAAATAGGAAGTAGAAGCACAATATATAGTAGGTAGTTATTTTTTTATGCACAACTATATTTACTCCAGTCGTGGCTTAGCAGCAAAGACCTGTTAAACATCAAGCTAACTTATTGACATTACATAAGCCAATGATTGTTATTGAAAAATACAATACTGATTGTTTTTTAACCAACCTGATACTCGCCTTTAGCACAAGCCATGAATAAGAGATGTTATTGAGTTATCCACAGAGTTATCCACAAGAAATGTGGAAAACTCTAGTAGAGGGCTATAGAGCGCAGTTTGTAACTGCTGTAAAGATTCTGCGACCATCGGTATGCTAACAAAGATGACTGGTATGTTAATCTTTTTTCCTTGCCGTTAAAAAACCTTCAATCCATATCAAGCAACATCATAAGGCTATACTGGAATAGTTAGAGAAAATAGGTAAAATGCACCATCCACTACATATTGTCTGCGGCAGTCCGATACTTGGCTAGTTTAGATACAGCTCATATGTAGTTCAAATTTTCTTTTATTCTCTAAGGAGCTCATTATGTCAAAACAACACCCTATTGTTGTTGTTACTGGTTCGTCCGGTGCAGGTACTACGTTTGTAAAGCGTGCTTTTGAAAACATCTTCCGTCGCGAAGGCATCAACCCAGCCATTATTGAAGGCGATAGCTTCCACAGCTTAAGTCGTACTGAATTTAAAGTTGAAGTAGAAAAAGCAGAAGCCGCTGGTAATAATAATTTCAGCCATTTCGGCCCTGAGGCCAATGACTTTAATGCACTGGAAAAGCTATTCTCCGACTATGGAAATACTGGAATTGGTCAAAAACGCTATTACTTGCATAATGATGATGAAGCTTCTGAACATAATGCACGTCTGGGTTGTAACAAAGATTCAGGTGAGTTCACCCCTTGGGAAGATGTGGAAAGTGGTACTGATATCCTATTCTACGAAGGATTACACGGCATGGTTAAGGGCGACGGCTATGACGTTTCGGCTTTAGTCGATTTAGGAGTGGGCGTTGTACCGAGCGTTAATCTGGAGTGGATCCAGAAAATTCATCGGGACAATGCTGAGCGTGGCTATTCAGAAGAGGCTATAGTGGATACCATTATGCGTCGCATGCCTGATTACATGAACCACATCACTCCTCAGTTTTCACGAACAGATATCAACTTCCAACGAGTCCCTACGGTCGATACTTCAAATCCTTTTATTGCACGTGATATTCCATCACCAGATGAAAGCTTTGTAGTTATCCGTTTTAAAGATCCTAAAAAAAGTAATGTGAATTTTCCTAACTTACTTAATATGATTAGTGATTCTTTTATGTCTCGAAGAAATACTATTGTTGTCCCTGGAGGCAAAATGAGTATGGCAATGGAGGTTATTCTTACACCCATCATTCATAATATGATTGAGAATAAGGGTTAGTAAAGAGATTGTAGAAGGGATAGGTGTTAAGTTCTAGGAGCCTGTCCGAGAACTAGAAGCGTAGCGAAAATTACAGGAATATCATAAG
>CAZDMX010000376.1:0-2902 GCA_964506085.1 uncultured Thiothrix sp.
CTGGTATTGTTTGGCATTTTTATAGCCATTGGTGGTGGCGAGTTATTTGAACTGGTCGGGATGAAGGCGGATTTAGGTGCGTTGGTCTTTGGGGTGCTTCTGAGTGGGCAACAGAAATCCAGTGAGTTATCACGTGCCTTATTGAGTTTTAAAGATTTATTTTTGGTCGGTTTTTTTCTTACGATTGGTATTAGTGCGTTTCCGACACTTTCTGATGTTGCCATTGCGCTTGCATTAGTGGTGCTGTTGTTGCCTTTGAAAACCGCGTTTTTCTTCTTCTTGCTTACGCGTTTAAAATTACGTATTCGCACGGCTTATCTAAGTACCCTTGGGCTTGCTAATTACAGTGAGTTTGGCTTAATCATCACGGTGGTCGGTGTAGGAGCAGGCTGGATAGATCAAAAATGGTTGGTGATCCTTGCGCTTGCACTAACCTTTAGTTTCATTATCAGCTCATTGCTGAATGCCCGCGCACATAGTTTGTATGCTGATGTAGAAAAGTGGCTAAGACCCTTTGAATCTGCTAAGCGTATAGCGGGTGATATTGCCCCCGACTTAGGCGGAGCCGAAGTTTTGATTGTAGGCATGGGCCGTGTCGGTAGCGGAGCTTATTTATCTATGCGTGATAGCATGGGCGATAAAGTCTGCGGTATTGATGCCAATGAAGACTGTGTTATTCTGCATCAACAGGAGGGGCATAAGGTCATATTAGGAGATGCCGAAGACAGGGACTTCTGGCATGAAGTCGATACCGCCAGATTACGTTTAATCATGTTAGCGACACCCAGTATTGCTGACATGGAACAAACCGTTGAACTATTAAAAGAAGCAAACTACACGGGTATTATCGCCGCTGTTGCTAAACACGATGATGATCGAGCAACATTAGAGGCCGCAGGGGTGGATGCAACGTTCAATTTTTATGCTGAAGCAGGCGCAGGTTTTGCCGAACATGTACAAAGAGAACTCAAGGAAAGCGGTCGTTGTGTGAGTTATAATGAGAGTAAATAAATTAATCACTGTTGTCAGGTTCTCTCTTCCTAACGGGACAGCAGTGTGGATCGATAAACCACGCAATGAAAAATAATTCTGATCTTTATGGCGGATGATCTTATTTGCCAACCAAAGCGCATCAGGTTTATATTTAGGTGCCCTTTATTATTGATTCACTAATGGTAAAGAAACCTTCAATCAATAGTCTCTAATCGTTATAATTGAAAGGGTCTGGATATAAAGACTTTTCTCTACAAGACTTAGGGAAACTCTGATTAATTCGGAGTTTCCTGCGGTACAAGGACGTACCGCCAAAATCAGTTACTGCAAGTCATTGATTTTGTGAGAAAAGAGAAAATCGCATTTTCACTTTACGATGCTCTGATAATTCATGGATGAATTAATCAGAGCTTCCTTAGGATAAAAAAATGGCTGGAGCAAGTCTGTTAACCTTACTGGATGATATTGCCACTTTGATGGATGATGTGGCTATCCTAACGAAAGTAGCCGCTAAAAAAACGGCAGGTGTGCTGGGGGATGATTTGGCATTGAATGCCGAGCAAGTCTCAGGTGTACGAGCCGAACGTGAGCTGCCAGTCGTATGGGCTGTTGCTAAAGGCTCTTTTCGCAATAAATTAATTTTGGTGCCTGGCGCACTTACCATTAGTGCTTTTATTCCCTGGCTTATTACGCCTTTACTCATGCTAGGCGGTGCGTTTTTGTGCTATGAAGGCTTTGAAAAAGTAGCGCATAAGTTTCTTCACTCTAAAGAGGATGATGGGCTTAAGCATGCTGAAAAATTAAAGGCAGTAAGCGATCCTGATGTGGACATGGTTGCTTTTGAGAAGGATAAAATAAAGGGTGCAATTCGTACCGATTTTATCCTTTCAGCTGAAATAATTGTGATTGTACTCGGTACAGCTAAAGATGCACCTTTTGCCACGCAGGTTGTTGTTGTTTCACTGGTGGCTTTTCTTATTACCATTATTGTGTATGGTTTAGTCGCTGGTGTGGTTAAAATGGATGATGCAGGGCTATACTTGCTTAAAACCAGGGCAAAAAATAGCTGGGGACGTTTTAAACGTTTTATTGGGAAGTCCTTGTTGCTTATCGCCCCCAAGCTGATGAAGACACTCACTGTAGTAGGAACAATCGCCATGTTTTTGGTTGGCGGAGGTATTCTTTTGCACGGTATTCCCCAGGCCCACGGCATACTGGAAGCGATTAACACGGCTGTTCATCAGTTAGCTGGGATAGGCGGGGTTCTTGCCGTTATTACCCCAACGCTGATCAATGGGCTGTTTGGTGTGGTGGCAGGCGGCCTGCTTGTCATGATCATCTCATTTGGGTCTGGTATTTTTAGACGCTTTAAAAACACCTGAATATACGTATGGCGAGGTCAGTAAATTCAGTTTCACACCCTATAGTTTTAGCGGGGCCAGTTTTTTCAAGAAATAGAAGGTGAGATGTTTTATTCCTTGGCTGCTGTAAAAATATGAGAACCTAATGCTCGAATTTCCAAAAATACTAACCAAGATTTCATTCCCTAAAAAATGAATGAAATAGCCCTCAATATTGAAATAATTGTTGTTCTTTTTATTCTTGCTTTAACAGTCTTTCTATTTGTTTTTGAAATCATCCGCGTTGATGTCGTGGCACTGGGTATTCTGGTACTCCTCGGTCTGACATCATTAGTTCCTGGTCTTGAATCCATTGCTGATCAAAACACGCTATTTTCTGGCTTCTCAAGCAATGCCGTCATGTCCATTATTGCCGTAATGATTATTGGTGCGGGCCTGGATAGAACAGGTGTGATGCATGTCGTTGCAGCTTTTATCTTGCGTATGGGTGGTTGTACCGAGCGACGAGTTGCTGCTACCGTTTCTGCTGCCGTGGGTATTCTTTCTGG
>CAZDMX010000377.1:0-2880 GCA_964506085.1 uncultured Thiothrix sp.
CAAAACAACCATCAATGATATAATTCAATCTGGTTTAGGACTCACGGTCTTCTCTGATCATATCGCTACTGTCTGAGAAAGTAGTGGTATAGTTTTGTAGCTTTTCCCGAACCTGAGCAGCATTTTCCCAGAAATTTGAGGTGTTTACTCGGGCAGCATTTTCTAGAATTTGCTGAACTTCGGCTTGTAAAGACCTATGGTTAGAAGTTGCATTTTGTTTGAGTTTCTCTACAACTGCTTCGTCGAGGTTGCGGATTAATAGCTGAGGCACGGTGATCTCCATTAGGTATGCAGTTGATATCATAATGCTATCATGTGAGTGTAAAATTGTCCAGAATTAGCCTTTGAGAGTTGGGTGATTCACGATGAAGTCTTAATAAAGACCTTCTCTCATCAGCAGCTATTGGAATCAGGAGGTATGGGAGTAAGGAGGTATGGGAGTAAGGTATCTTCGGTAGGTTGCGGGTGACGCAGGAACCCCAACAAAGTAAGCCACGCTGGGGTTCGTACCTCGGTACTGCTCCATGCGTTACCCTACCTCCTGTGCCCATACAGTCGTCACCCACAACCTATATTTTTTTGCTTCTTCAATCTTCTTCCCCTGTTGCTTGATATGCATACGTGTCGAATAAATTCGACCCAACCATCCATCCATAAACAAAGGCGTTGAGACTTTCAAAAAGCCGTATATTGCGACAGCCTCCTGGGGAATTACATCCTTTCCATCGTCTCTATACCTAATAAGCCTAATCCGGTTTTTAAGGTATTTGCCGTCAATTGTGCTAATTGCAAACGGCTATTCTTGATGTCATCGTTGGATTTGAGAATAGGGCAGGCTTCATAGAACGTCATAAAGTTGCCTGCTAACTCAAACAAATAATTGCAGAGTAGATTCGGTGTGCCATCTTTGGCAACGCTATGTACGGCATCAGAGAATTGTAATAGCTTAAGAGATAGTTGATGTTCAGCAGGTTCGCTAATAATCACATCAGCTTGGCTATCAAGGCTCTCCACTTTACGAAAAATACTGCTAATCCTTGCATAGGCATATTGGAGATAAGGCGCTGTATTGCCTTCAAAGCTCAGCATGGTATCCCAGTTGAAGATGTAATCCGAGGTTCTGTTTTTGGATAAATCAGCGTACTTGACCGCACCCATGCCAACGATATTGGCGATTGTTTTGCGCTCTGTTTCATCCAGATCAGGGTTTTTCTTGGATACTAAATCAAAGGCGCGTTGTTCTGCTTCTGTCAGTAAATCAACTAGTTTAGTCGTACCGCCTACACGGGTTTTAAAGGGCTTGCCATCTTTGCCCATCATGGTGCCGAAAGGCATGTGTTCTAAGCTTGTTTCGACGTTAACAAAGCCTGCTTTTTTGGCAATGGCGAAGACTTGGCTTAAGTGTAGGTTTTGACGTGCATCGACGAAATACAGCATTCTTGATGCATTAAGAGTGTGTTGTCGGTATTTCAGTGCTGCAAGATCAGTGGTTGCATAGAGATAACCACCATCTGATTTTTGTACGATAGCCGGTAATATTTTGTCGTCTTTCCCTTTAAACTCGTCGAGGAATACACATTGTGCACCGGCATCTTCGGTAAGCAATCCGGCTTTATCTAAATCACTGATAACGTTTGCTAGTTCATCGTTATAAGAACTTTCGGGTTTAACATCGTCTCGGCTAAGCAATACATTAAGTTTTGTGTAAACATCTTCACAGTGTTGTAATGAAATCTCAATAAACTGTTGCCAGTGCTTCAAGCATTCCTCATCGCCTGCTTGTAGTTTTACCACATAGTTTCTAGCGGCCTCGGCAAAATCAGCATCTTCATCAAAACGAATTTTGGCTTCACGATAGAATTTCTCTAAATCAGAAAGCTGTAAACCTAGCTCACTATCCGGCTGATCGGTCATATGTGCGATCAACATGCCAAACTGTGTTCCCCAATCTCCCACATGATTTTGACGAATAATATTGTGTCCGAGAAAATCGAGCACACGGGCGACTGAATCACCGATAATGGTTGAACGTAAATGGCCTACATGCATTTCTTTGGCAAGGTTCGGGCCGGAATAATCGACAACAACCGTTTGTGGTTGTGTTGTCTTTTTAACCTGAACACGTTCCTGGTTAAGTATCGCTTTTGTCTGTTTCGCTAGCCATGCATTATCAAGATAGATATTGATGAAGCCGGGGCCAGCAATTTCTACTTTCTCAGCAATACCCGTTAGATCTAGGTGTTCAAGGACTTTAGTCGCCAACTCACGTGGATTTATCTTCAACTGCTTAGCTGCGCCCATTACACCATTGGCTTGATAATCACCAAACTCAGGTCGATTAGATGGCTTGATCACGCTGGGTGTTTTGTCGGGAGCGCCTGCTTTTTGCATAGCTTTGCTGATATGTTGATCAAGTAATTGGCTTATGGTCATCTGAGTTTCACGTGGTTAAATAATTAGAAACGGGGATTTTACTCTGTTTTTACAACTCGGCAAGTTCTTGCTTGCTCAAGCTGGCATCTTGATACATAATTGCGCGCTCACTATGTGGCGGGCTTCACAAAAGCTTTTATTTGTCGCATGACATTATGGTGATGCACATTGGTTCTTTCGCGACGAGAAATTGTGAATTCCGCCAGGCCCGGAAGGGAGCAACGGTAGCAGTCCACTCGGGTGCCGGAATGTGGCTAGTGTGGGTCACCACCTCCTAATTTCTTCTTTATTCACTGCTTTTAAGTTTCTTGTTCTCGTTTATTAGAGTCGATTGCTTTTCTACTATATAATCCTGTTTTCTCAATTATGTTTATCTTCACTCTATGAGTTACCAAGTCCTCGCAAGAAAATGGCGACCACAAAATTTTAAGGAAATGGTCGGCCAGC
>CAZDMX010000378.1:0-2876 GCA_964506085.1 uncultured Thiothrix sp.
TAATAAGCCATTGCGTAGCCAATATGTTTTGCCAAAGGTAGTAGATAGTTCGTAATGTGCTGCTGCACCTTCACCAGGGCCTGCTTTTAAATCCTTGGTGTGGAAGAAAAGCCCCACTGCTTCGATGATCAGGCCTAAGGCTACTAACCCCGCGATGACTTGAATGAGATGATAGGTATTGTCCATGAAGATTGCGCTGATAATGGCTACTAATAATCCACCGAGGCTTAGCATAGAACCATAAAAGGTAGTGGCTGTTTGCCAATGATCCCAGAAAGGACGGGCTTTAATACGATAGAGCTTGTACATATAGTACGAACCTACGGCAAAACCTATTAATCCAAGCCCTGCAAAGATATAGGTTAGTATATTAGTAAAACCATTATCGAATAGTGAGAAGAAGGTATAACCTGCTAGTCCAGTAAAGAAGGCTGTTACTCCAGCAATTTCGCGGCTCAAGGGTGAGTGACGTAGATTGTTAAAGCCGCGATAGAAACGATGCGGTTTGCCAAGGTGCATATTCAGTTTATAAAGCCCCGCTCCCATCATGGCGACCATGATAAATAACAGCGGAATCAGAGCAGATGATTGTTGTACTGAGTTGATAGCCGATACGCCTAATACAGAACCGCCTACGACTAATAGCAAAAATGCGCCCATCACGGCTTGCGAGGTTAAGGTGAAGATAACATGCGCGTTCTCATGTGAGGCGAGAAGCGTTCCCATACCCCAGTGTTTTTTCATACCGTGTTTTTTATCTAGTACCGGTTGATACTTACCTTCGACATCATCACGGTGATATTTTATAGCCGTAGAGTCTACTCGTTTCATATCGCGGTTTAATGATTTGGTTTGCTGGAAGCGAATATTGGGTTGAGTGATGCTGGGGTCTGGGAATCCGGGGATGTCAGCATCTATTTGAGTGCGGTTCTCAGGGGTGTTTTCAATCACACCGAATTCCAGCGCTTTACCTAGACAAGCTGTAACACAAGCAGGTTTTAAGCCAACTTCGAGACGATCAACACACATATTACACTTCGAAACAGTTCCTTCGACGGGATCAAGTTGAGGCGCATTGTAAGGACACACCCATGTGCAGTAGCCACAACCAAAACAGATATCAGGGTCTTGCAATACTGCCCCGTATTCAGCATATTTAGTGTAAGCACGAGTCGGGCAGCCTTTGAGGCAGACTGGATCATCACAGTGATTACAGGCCATGGAAATATTTTGGCGATTGTAATCAGGATAAGTGCCGCCTTCAACAAAGCCAACCGAACGGAAAGCAATATGCCCAGGGTTGTCATTCTTCTCGCTGCAAGCAGCTTCACAGGCATGGCAGGCAATACAGTTATCTGCGGTGAAAAAGAAGCCATGTTGTTTATAGCGGTTTGGGTTTTCACCTATCTCGCTATCGTTGTTGATGTTTAGGCTTTGTTCACGCAGGGCATTGCCTTCATCTACTGTATCAATGGGCTTGCCATAGCGGTTTTTGTCCTTGCTAGTTTTGTCTTGCAAGAATGCGTATGCTGGTTCGTCGGTTCTTACTTGGAACATGATTGTCTCTTTAAGTTTCTACTTTGCTTCTGGCATCTACCCTCTCCCTAACCCTCCCCCTGCTAGGTGGAGGGGGCTGGATCATTGAGGTGATTGATAAGTGTTTCGTAAACACCTTCGATATTTGTTAATACTTCGTTATTCCAGAATCTTATGACGGCGTAGCCTTTCGATTCTAGGAACTTTGTTCTTTTTTCATCGTAGCTCTCCCAGCGGAGGGTGTTGTAAAAGTAGATTATGTAGGTTGTGGGTGAGGCACGAACCCCAACGTAACGCTGTTTGTTGGGGTTCCTTCGTCACCCACAACCTACCATCATGGCTTTTGCAAGACCCTCCAGCAGGGGGGAGGGGTAGATAGTCGATACCACTAAAACTTGCGCATCTCCATACTAGTCTGAGCCGCTGCTTTCTGATCAGCCACGCGTTCAATCCGCACCGCCGATTGCTTATAAGCAGGCTGTCGTGAATGCGGATCAAGCAAGCCAAGCGTTAAACGATTAGCACAATCAAAGAAATGAAACGGTACGAATACCATGTTTTTCGGGACTCGATGAGTAAGTTGCGCCATCAAAATAGCATCAGAGCGAGGTGAAACTAGTCGAATATAATCACCAGCAATAACACCTAGCTCTTTAGCCGCATCAGGGTTCATTTCTGCAAACGGAATGGGGCTGTATTTGTTGTTGTTACTCAGCTTGCCTGTTTTAGTACGACCATGCCAATGTTCAATCAATCGTCCCGTATTCAGCCAAAACGGAAACTTCTCATCCGGTACTTCATTGTTGTCAATAAAGGGCAGAGGAATGAGTTTGGCTTTACCATCTGTGTAGCGGAAAGTAGCATCTTCGGTATATAAACGTACACCACCTTTTGCTGGAGTCTCTCCCTTCTCCGCTTGCTCTTTTGTATAAGGCCATTGAATGCCTCGATGTTTTTCAATTAATTCATGTGTCATACCTGAATTGTCGGATAAACGACCTTCGGATAACGTCCCCATTTCCAAAAATATATCAGCGGCTTTTTCCGGAAAGTTAACATCGCCGTTCTCATTAAAGCGTTCTGCCATGCGGTTAAAAATCCATAAATCTGGTTTCGAATTGCCATGTGGCTTTGTTACTGGTTTTACGATATTGATACGCCGTTCTGTATTGGTCATCACACCTTCTTTCTCTGCCCAAGTACCAGCAGGAAGATAAATCTGTGCGTATTGCGCACTTTCGGTATCTTCATAACAGTCCTGCACAATACACAATTCAAGGCTTTCCATTGCTCTACGAATACGTGCTGTATTGGGTAATGAGCTTAATGGGTTTGTGGCA
>CAZDMX010000379.1:0-2875 GCA_964506085.1 uncultured Thiothrix sp.
TGAGTAGGGTAACACCAGGGCCAAAGACTACAATCTCAACATCTACAGCATCTTTTCCATGTAAGTTCTTAAGATTCTTTGCTGTGTTAATGGACATGGTATGGGTGATAGGCTCATTGCTGCTAACCTGAATGACCACTTTGCGCTCTGCAGCAGCAAAAGTTAGGCTTGGGATGAATATAAGCAAGGCAAATAAAGCAGTTATAGTTCGTAAAATCATGTTTTTTTCCTTTATAAATCAGTTTTAGTTACAAAATGTATAGAGCTAGATTAGTCGCAATCAGGTTCTTTTGCAGCTTTCTTTTTTTCACCATCTGTGGCATCACCCTTTGCATCTGATACCGCTTCGCTTTTTTCAGCAGTATCAGCTGCTTTGTCTGAGTCGGATGTAGTTTCAGATGCTTTTTCATCAGCAAGAGCAACATTGGCTGTGCCTGCTAAAAGGCTAAGTAATAGCAGAGCTGGAGATAACTTTAGGAGGGTACTTTTCTTCATTATGATTTCTCTTGTTTATTGGGGTGTTAGAACGCTACTTCTAATAAGGAGTCATTTGCCGTAATCACTTGTGGTGAGAAGAACAAAGTGATGTAAATAAAAAAAGTATCATACTGATCAGTCAAAGAAACTAACACAGGTTAATACTTTAGTGTTTGAGTTGTTTTGTAAAAGGTAAGAGTGGTGAAAGAATAAATTCACCCATTATCCTAAAAAACGCAGTTGAATCACAGAAGTCCATGCAAGCTACTAATGCGCCTCGGCAATTGCTCCTGCATTGCCCTACTTACCTACATCCATGTAGGCATAGCACATTCAAAAAGCTGCTTATCACCAATAAGGTGACTACGCATTTTTTGAATTCACTATGCACATCATTATCTTACATGTCTTTTCTGCGCTCAACTGCGTTTTTTAGGATTATTGCGAAGTAGCTAAGTAAAGTTAACAAAAATATTAGCGCATAAAGGGCATCATTAGTTGCTCTGGTTTAGTAAACTTATTGATATCAATAACCATGCGCGCCATAGATTGATTCATGGTTGCCATATCCTGACTCATTCTAGTCATGGATGGAGACATTTGTGCCATATTATTATCCATTGATTTAATATTTTTACCCAGACCATTCATATCCGCGCTCATATATCCCATACTAGTTGTCATGGCTTCCATATTTCGTGCGACACCTGCAAAGTCATCACCCATAGATTTTTGACCTTCGACCATGCTAGATGCCATTAATGTCATTTTCCCCGCCATGGCAGTCATGTCGCGGGTCATCGTATGAACATCGTCACTCATGCGTATAACCGATGTTGTCATCGCGGACATATCGCTGCCCATTTTGATCATAAATCTGACCATGAAAAGGCAGGCTATCAGGGCGAAAACCATAAGAACTAGCTTGAAGCCATTATTGAAGCTAAACACAGACATTTTTTCACTCACTTCACTCATGAGTTTTATTCTTCCTCTTCCATTGGCTTAGCTGAATAATACTCAGCTAGCTCATTAATTTCCTCTTCCGTCAAACGAGCACTCAGCGAGCGCATCAAATTGTAGTGATCATTGACGCGTTCCCCCTCTTTGAAAGCTAACATCGTCTCTTTGAAGTATTCAACCTTTTGACCTTCCAGAATAGGGATCTGATAACCCCGTTTCATAGCATCGTCATTATGACAAGTGTTGCAGGCTAACATGTGTCGCTCCGGGTCGCCTGTATGTGCTAATGCGGGTGGCTTCGCTCCTTTTTTTACGCCGAGCATTTTTTCGGGAGTTTGTGCTGCATACCAAGTAGAGATATCGGTCATATCTTCTAAGCTAAGGTCGCGAACCCTTCTACTCATGCTCTTATTTTTACGCAAGCCGACTTTGTAGTCATGTAGTTGCTTGATGGAATAAGTAATAATTTGTCCCGCGATACTCGGTGTATAGTCATCTTCGCTGACTCCAGTTTCACCATGACATTTACTACACTTGCCTTTTTTTGCCAACTCTTCACCGCGTTTTGCATCGCCTTTTTTAGAGAGTTGGATATTTGCTACAGACCACTTAAAATCTATGCTGGGTTGTTCAGGCTCACCATTTTGTGTTAAGGGAGGTATTTTAAAGGAGTGAAGTTTGTCAGCAGCGGATTTAACATCTTTTGCTGCTTGATCTATGGCTTTTTGAATGGACTCATTTCCCGCTTTTATGGCCTCTTTAGAGCTTTTTATCATTTCCTCAGTGTTTTTCATCATTTCTTTTGCAGGGTTTGATGCAGCAGTCGATTGACTAATAGAAATAAACACCCCTACTAATAAGAAGTGTGACAGTTTTAAAATCTTTATCTTAACCATGAGTGACTCCTTATATTAATGGTTTAGTGGGTTAACGGATGCAGCTTTGGAGAGATTATCCAAAACTTTATTGTCTATAATCGGAAAGTTCTGATCTAGAACGACCATTTCCACAGATGGCACTTTGATAGCGTTCTTTCCCAATAATTTATCAGAGAGGTATTGAGAAAAAGACCGATAGTGAAGCTTTGCCAATACTTTTACTTCTTTTGTACCGTCCTTTAAATTAAACGCGTAGTTTGAATTGCGATGTCCTTTAGGTGGAATGGTATTGACGTAAGTAAATCGAGATACTTCCCATGGAAACTGAGTGAACTTGCCGTCTTTATCCACAGCAGTGGCATTGAAAATAACCGTACCCTTAGGTATCACATTATCTTCGGTCAATGAGCCTGAACGCAGTAACTCCCGTCCTTGGTCATCAGTGACTACTATCTCTAGCCAGATTTGGCGTAAAATGGTTAAGCTAGTCGGTAAGTTATGACCCGCTCGATCGTTATTTACCCTAACCACAAGTTTATGTAAACCTCCATCTTGTG
>CAZDMX010000380.1:0-2850 GCA_964506085.1 uncultured Thiothrix sp.
TATTATATATAATACCAGTAATATGTCAATAATTGTGTTTTTATGAAGCCCAACGACCAAGTTGAGCTGACCGAAACGTGCAGTTTAAATTGCGGTAGAGTGGCGCGCAGCGACGCCGCAATTCAAACTGCGGGTTTTGGGTCAGCTCGAACGCCTGGTTATGTGTTGCTTCCACCATGCTGGGTGGCAAATATAAGTTGCAAAGCAATAAAAGTGAACAGAATGTTAACTGATCACCTTTTTGCGGATATTTGACCTCGAAAGGCAACAATCTGCCAGCCATAGCCATTCAATGAATATCGGTAAGCCGCGCACTCCTCCATAATCAGTCAACCAAAAAGCGAGGTTTTACGATCAGCCTGACTTCTGGGAAAAAAAAGATATGAGCCGCCCGAAAGCGGCTCTTAGTACGCGAACTATACTTAAAATCCCCATGAGTAGCTGGGACGAAATTGGTTGAATGGTGCCGCATTGGGATTCCGCCCATACGGACTTCCAGTGCCGTAAATTGCCTTGTGCAAGTCAGCCGTTGAGTAAGTCCTGCGTATCCAACCGCCAGTGATCCTGATTGCAGCGTGTTTGTCGAGGTCTTGGTTCATTTCAAGATCATTGATAACGATATTGCTCATGATATTTCTCCAGTTTATTTTTCGGGTGATGACCCCGCACAAGGCGGGGTTAAAGTCGGATCGATAGAACCTTCAATATATTCGATATGCGATCAGAACCAGCTTTGCAGCCATTTTGGTGCTGGGCCAAGAACATCTATAGCCTTATCGCTTATAGCATCCGAAGCTCCGGTTTTTTCGTCCGCTTTCTTACCAATTGCGTAGCCAGCTTTGAAGGCGACTTTTCTCGCTACAAATACGAGGAAACCACCAGTGATGTTGGCTGCAGTGTGTTTGTCGAGGTCTTGGTTCATTTCAAGATCATTGATAACGATATTGCTCATGATACTTCTCCAGTTTAGTTTGGGTTAAGTGAGCGAATTATTTCACTCACTTAAGGCTAGTGCAGATGTCATGCCAACCCTTTCCTAAACAGAAGGAATATCTATAATATGCTGTTTAATATAGTATTGTTAAACAAAAAGCTGCCATGATAGAGCGAACAAAGGCAGCCTGCCAACACGTATATGTTGGTAATTGACAAACTGATTAATTAATACGTTGGGATTATTAGAACACTGAAGTTTTTTAGGGATAGAACATTTACTGCGTAACTTGACTGCACTAACTGGTAACGGCTTCATATATGAATTGCTCACTTCCTTAATATAACCCGAAATGCCCCTTCGTGGTTGAAGACCATAATGTCTTCTTAGCGCAAAGATAAACGGTTCAGAAACACATAACGCTTGCATCAGCGGCAGTTAAAAGCAGAGTGTAGCGAAGCGAAACGCCGCTTTTAACTGTCCGCTGGATGCTTTTGTTAGCTCATTATTTACAAGCCGAGCAGTGTCATTGCTAAAATTACTTGTACGCCAAATCCGATCAAAAATGTAACAACCCTTAATAAGGGTATAGCAAAAGTGAACGCAATATAATGTATTAATCTTGTAAAAAAATATACGATACAAGCGGTTTCCGTTGCAGCAGTACTTGTTTCGGTTATTTGAATGAGAATAACCAATGGCGCAAATAGTATTAAATTTTCAATTGCATTTGAATGGGCTTGCATCATGCGGCGCGCCCAATCTTTGTCGGTATCTGTTACACCAAAACGATCCCACAAGGCATTTAATATACCCAATTCAAGCATGCGATTAATTATGTACGGCACCCAGAATACTGATGTCATTAGTATTGTTAAGGTAAGCCACAATAGTTCGACTGAAAGAAGTGTGCTCATTCTAATTTCTCCTGTTATTTATTTCGTAAAAGTGTAGTTTGATATATTTCTAATAATTCAGGGCTTTCTATAGAGCCGTGATGGTGAATTTGCTTCCAGCTATTTCTATTCAGGACATAAATTCTCGTAGTACGAATAGCAAGCTTTATTGGTTTATTATTAGTGCTGAGTATTCCTCTTTCTCTACCAACTGCTAGAAACATTGAATCTGTGGAATGAATAGAATAATCATAGAATTCGACATATACAGTTGATTTGCCACTAAAGATTTTTTGATATACCTCTTTGATTTCATTCCATCCTAGTTTTATTCCACCAAGCGGATTTGACATAGTTGCTTCAGTAGTAGATAGCCAGTTTTTTTCCATTTGTTTATAGTTCTGACTATTGAAAGCAGAATAAAAATTAACAAGGGCTGAGTAGGGAGATGACGTCTCTACAATTTCTTCCTGTCCAGTTATTGGTTGATTTACTACATTCATGTTTTCCTCTCTAATTGTTGTATATACAACTTATTGTATAAATGTTTACTTGATCTTTTTGCGCGTGTCACGCAATTGACCAACAAATGAAGTCAGTTTAGATTTACCAATTTTATTAATCATTTCCTGATAAAGCTCATTTCCCTTATCCTCAAGCTGTGAAGATATTTTTTTAGCTTCTTTAGTTGGATAGATACTCTGCTCCCTTGCATCTTCATTGATCCCTTTTCTTCGATCGATAAGACTTTTCATTTCCAGTACATCTAAAAACCGGGTCACCGTAGATTTTTCAAGCTTTAGCTCCATGCTAATTTGCTTAGGTGTAAGACCTGGATCACTCAAAACCAATCGTAGTAAGTAGGCGTGAGCTGGTGACAAACCAAACTCTGAAAATGCATCATTCCATATAGAGTTGACCGAACGTGTTAGCGCATTAATATTAAAATATAGGCATCTTTCAAACATACATGAATTGTACTATTTAATAGTTGTAATTACAACCATATATAGTCTTTTA
>CAZDMX010000381.1:0-235 GCA_964506085.1 uncultured Thiothrix sp.
CAAGCGCATCCTGCCAGGTAAAGGTGGTTTGCTCACTATCCACAACACATTTATCGTCAGCATCTAAACGGTAGCCTTCCACACATCTTTTCCAGATCAAACCCGTTTTGTTATCGGTAACTGTCAGCAGGTCAGCTGAAACTTCAAAACGAGAGCTGGATTCATTGTAATTACCTTTGACTAATCGGATATATCTAGGTGTTTGTTTAACGATTTCATGATCAAACTCAACATC
>CAZDMX010000381.1:247-2837 GCA_964506085.1 uncultured Thiothrix sp.
ACCCATGCTCTATTGATTTGCGTGACAGCTGTTTCTTTGACTGCATAGCCAACACCCCTACCCTTGGGAAAAGGGTCAAAATTGATTTTTTCAGAAATAACCGTATTCGGAAAATAAGTAGTATCAATATTAGGTTGTCCCGTATTACTCATGTCGATTGCAGAAGTCAGTGTCCTTAATTCCTCTCGGGCTGGAATCCTCCAACCTGTTAATCCACAAAGTTGTGCTTCATTAACTTTTTCCGCAAATTCAACCATATTGCAATTTACAACAGGATAAGCAGATTCTTTCGAACCGGCACAAAGTGAATCATCTTGCCCTCTGAAATCATAATAACCATCGACGGTAGAATCACCGTAAGAAGGGTTAAGGTATCCGTCACTAGGTTTAACGTACCCTTGTTCACTGGCGGTTTCAGCAGGGTCATACCACATATATTTATCATCTTTCTGATGCAACCCACTTTCTTTCTTTGCTTCCCACACAAAGCCCGTTACGTTATCTCTAACACAAGCCCAATCAGTTGCTGAAACAGGCAAATCGTCACCTTCTGTGCTTATTTTAGTGAAACTGGAAGCAAATACTGTCTGACCATCCTGACCATCGGGTATGGGATCTCCATCAGCATCTGTGCCAGGGGCTAAGATACAATCCAAATCATCATTATGTGCCTGTGTTGAATCAAAAGCATAATCGCCACAAGTAACAATTCCAGTATCATTTAACATACCCGTAATTCCATCACCTGAGCTGATTTGAACTGTTATCGTTTCCCCAACCGATGAATTGATTACATCGCTAACTGTGATAGTGAGATTATCAGTTCCAAGGTCTGAAATTTGTGGTGCAAGGGTAAGTATTGCCGAATTATTGCCATTATCAACAAGTGTCGCATAGCTTGGCAATACCGAACTGCTGAAACTTAATGTGTCACCATCTACATCAGTAGCTGTAATGGGTATCACCAAGGACACACCTTCCTCCAAGCTCTGATTCCCAATAGGATTAAGTACGGGAGGCTGGTTTATCGTTACGTGTATTTGAAAGGTTTCCTCAACAGCAACATTTACACCGTCATTAACGAAAATAGTAATGTTGTTCGTTCCTGCATCAGCAACCTGAGGAGCCAAGGTAAGCGTTGCTGTGTTATTACCGTTATCAACCAGTGTCGCATAGACAGGTAATGTAGAGCTGCTAAAATTGAGTGAGTCTGTATCTGTTGCGGTAATGGATACTACTAATGTGTTGCCCACTTCTACATTCTGATTGCCGATACCATCAAGTACTGGTGGCGTATTAACTAATACCTGTACTTCAAGAGTCTCTTCAACTGAATCACTTATTCCATCCGTTACTGAGATGGATATATTGTTAGTTCCAACATCTCCAAGCTGAGGTGATAAAACGAGAGTTGCTGTGCCGTTACCATTATCAACAAGTGTTGCATAGTCAGGTAATGACACACCGTTAAAGCTTAACGGATCACCATCAATATCAGTTGCTACGACAAGGAGCTCCAGCGTATTACTTGCTTGTACTGTTTGGTTATCTATTGCGTTGAGCACTGGCGCATTATTAACAAGTGTTCCATCTGTTGAAGGAGCAAAGGCGATGACTGAATGAGCTGCTCTATTCATACCACTTGTTGACCATTGTAGAGTGTAACTACGAGCTGTATCCACTATACGAGTACTTCCACCCCCCTGACTACTCGCCGCACTGGATGCCCAGTAAGTGCTTTGTTGAACGTTGGCCTGTAGTTCGGCTCGATCTGCGGGGTGACCACCACCAGTGACATCAAGCAGGATTGCATTATCACTCAAAGAGTCAATGGTTGTGCTGATAGTTGACGAGCCATCAGCAACTGTAATGGTGACAGCTTCTGGGCCTGTCTGATCAACACCATTAAGTTGGATAACTCCAGCATTAATATCACTACCATCATGAGTTATCTGAATAGCTTGAACTCCAGTCGCTGACAGTTCTTCAGCTGCTAGATAAAACAGCTCGGTGCTAACCCCAAAGCTACCTGGCTTGATCGATGCAAAGCTGTTCGCTATTGCATGCATCTCTACACCGCCATAGGTAATATTGGTCGTACGCCCAATGTTGCTGCTATTGGTTTCTATTGCTACCCCCACTACTACTACACGATCTATACCAGCAGACAATTCATGAGCAAAACTCAACGACTCTGTTGTCGCTGATTGCTGGCTGGAAGCTCCCAGCGTAATGTTATTACCAGAACCACTTGCCGGAGTAACCAATACCACGAAGGTTTCTTCTGTTGGTGTGTTGATTCCGTCAGTAACCGCAATAGTAATATTATCACTTCCTACATCACTTGCTTGGGGTGATAGTGTAAGAGATGCAGTATCATCACCGTTATCAAATAGTGTTGCATAGCCTGGCAATGTTGCACTACTAAAGCTGAGTGAATCACCTTCAGCATCTGTTGCCGAGATAGTTACAACCAGATTATTACCTTCCTCTACACTTTGATCACCTATCGCATTTAGAACAGGTTCTGTGTTAGTTGTGGATGCGGCGGTGTAGATTGTATCCTGATTACTCCAAATCCCTCCTACAT
>CAZDMX010000382.1:0-2836 GCA_964506085.1 uncultured Thiothrix sp.
CAAAGGTCGATTATCAGAATTATGGATAAATTTAAGCGGTGTCATCACTCAGCCTATTGATTTAAGTAAGCTACTAGAACATGCACCAATCGCCAAGAATAGATGCGAAGTAGTCTTAGTTGATCCCGTTGATTGATTTTTTTGCGAGGTTCTTAGATTGTACGATTGATACAAACGCTCTGCCCTGCTTTAACCAAAAAAACGCAGATGGAATATTTTGCTAGTTGAAACGTAGCGAGAATGACTAGAGTGCTGAAGATAAGGGATTTCTGTAAAATTTTAGATTCAGTGCTATAAACATTTGCAGTAGTTTCAACTGCGTTTTTTAGAATTATGCAAGGCATTGGCAAAGCAAAAGCTTTCCTGATTACCCATGAAACTCAGCCACAGTTACATCATGTCTTAAAGGACAGAGAAACTTGCAGTAAAACCGTAGGTTGGGGTGACGAGAGGAACCCCAACAATATCAAAGCATCGTGTTGGGATTCGTTCCTCGCCCGCAACCTACTAATTTTATAGATTATTAGTAAATATGGCTGAGCTATGTACGCAATCATGGAAAGCTTTTGGATGTGGATTAATGCTTATTCGTAGGGTGGGCTAATATCCATGTCATGCGATTTGTCTGACAGAGTGTATACTAACATCAGGCATAATCAGTGAAAAGAGATAACACTAATATCTGCTCTTTCCTGTCAGTTTAAACCCACATTGCTTACATCATTTTTGTTATAGACTATTCTTAAGACATCTCATTATCTTATTCCTCTATTCATAGACAGTTCACTAGAATATGCCTGATGCTCACGCTATTTTTGTTTTATTGCTCACCTTGTTTGCACTGTTCTTATTTACGCGTGAAAAAATACCTGTAGAGACTTCAGCACTGTTAATCCTCTGCTTATTAGCAGTTACTTTTGAGTTATTTCCTTATCAGACAAACTCTGGTCGATTTCATGCTGTTGATTTTTTCCATGGCTTTGGTCACGAAGCTTTAATTGCTGTATCGGCACTGATGGTAGCGGGTTCGGCACTTGTCAGTACGGGTGCTTTGGAGCCTGTCGGATATCTGCTGGCTAAATATTGGGCTAAACGCCCTGCTCTCGCATTATTAATGACTTTAATCTTGTCGGCTGTGCTCAGTGCTTTCATCAACAACACCCCCATCGTGGTGCTATTAATCCCTATTTTAGTCAGTGTGGGTTTGCGTACTGGTCATAATCCTTCCTCTATATTAATGCCAATGGGCTTTGCTACCTTACTGGGAGGGATGGGAACAACCATCGGTACATCCACTAATTTATTAGTCGTCAGTGTAGCTGCTGATCTGGGTTTAAAACGTTTTGATATGTTTGACTTTGCACTTCCTGCACTATTGGCGGGTGGCTTCGGTATAGCTTTCCTTTGGTTAATTGCCCCGCGTTTATTGCCCGAACGCAAGCAATTGATTGATATTACCAGCCCTCGCGTATTTACTGCGCATCTGGTTATTCCAGAAAATAGTTTTTCTGTGAATAAACGTTTGTCTGACTTGATTAAAAAGACCGGAGGCGAAATGAATGTTAATAAGATTCGCCGCTCGGAAAGCACGTTTGTTTTGCCTATCCCTGATGTTGTGGTTCAAGCCGGTGATCGCTTATTAGTTCACGATACACCAGAGAAACTAAAAGCTTTTGAGAAAGCCATTAGCGCCACATTATATTCAGGTAGTAAACAAGTTGATGACACGCACCCGTTACAAAGCAAGGATCAGCAATTAATTCAAATCATTGTTCATGGACGCTCTCCTTTGCTGCATCGAACACTGAAGTCGGCTCACTTTATTGAAAACTATCATTTAGTTGCAGTGGCTGTACATAGAGGTGGTGAAAAAATAACAAGCATGCCACAGGGTTTTGGCAATCTACGTTTACGTGAAGGCGATGTGCTACTTGTGCAGGGTAAGCGCGAACGTATTGATGCACTTAAATCTCAAAATGAATTTCTGGTACTGGATCATAAAATGGATGTGACTCATTCCAAGAAAGCACCACTCGCTCTAATCATTATGTTGATGATCGTTTTCTTCGCGGCTTTTGGCATCTTACCTATTGCGGTCAGTGCACTCGCTGGCGCTTTGCTAATGCTACTTAGTGGATGCTTAAACTGGCGACAGGCTAACCGTGCATTAAGTACACCCATAATTATGATTGTCGTCACTAGTCTGGCACTAGGATTGGCCATGCAGACCACTGGAGGTAGCGAGTTTATTGCCAATGGCTTTGTCTACTTAATGCACGGCGCACCTGCTGCCGTGGTGATCAGTGCACTTATTTTACTGATGGCGGTGTTTACTAACGTAGTATCAAATAATGCAGCGGCTGTTATCGGAACGCCAATTGCTATCAATATCGCACAATCTCTTGGTCAACCTGCCGAACCATTTGTGCTTGCCGTTTTGTTTGGGGCTAATATGAGCTACGCCACACCCATGGCATACAAAACCAATTTACTCATTATGAGTGCCGGTAGTTATAAGTTTGCTGATTTTATGCGAGTTGGAATACCGCTTACTTTGATTATGTGGATTGTATATAGCATATTATTGCCATTACTTTATGATCTTCATTAAGCATAAGAACTTTCACTGACATTAATGTGACGGGCAAGATTGATTTCGAAAAGTAATGACATATTGTCTTGAAACGGGGCTGAAGAGACAGTGGGTTTTGCATGCACATCGCTAATGTACTGCACCTATCAAACTTTAAGTTGAGCATTTAAGCTGGACGACACATAAGTGGTGTTTCATAATGCGCGCCTTAACCACGATCCTATTCACGCCATGAAGACACCA
>CAZDMX010000383.1:0-2834 GCA_964506085.1 uncultured Thiothrix sp.
TTTTGGATGGTTGTAGGGTCGAATTCATTCGACACGTATGTATATCAAGCAACACTGGTCGAATAAATTCGACCCTACAAGCTGATCGAGAAAACAAGCTTATTTCGACAGCCTAGGGCTTGCTCAGTGGATGTTTATTTCAGATTTCTAAAAAGGTTTAACCCATCTCACCTTATCAAAGATAAGGTTCAACTCCGCTTGATATTGTTGTTGGCTAATGAGCTTCACATTAGACCCAGCATCCATTGTAAAATAGACTTCAATACCTGCTTTCCTAGCTTCCCAAACTTTATGCATAGTGCCAACCGAACTGGGTAACCAGTAAAAAACGGGAGGTCGCGTGGCTATCATCGTTGCATGCATTGCCAAGGCATTAGCCTCGGCTATTTCCCCTAATTGAGTGAAGGACACTGTGTCTATTGCCTGTAGCATCTGCTGTAAATCAGCTTGTGCCAAATCGGGCCACGGTTGATATAATGGACAGGTATCGACGGTATTTTTCATTCCCTGAGTAGAGCTGATCGCCTTTTCTGAATGGGAAAGCTCGATCAACCCTATTCTCAGGTTTTCCCATCGTTGTTTATCAACTTGTATAAGTTTTCCAATAGAATCAGAGCCATTTTTTTGGCTACCCTTATTCCAATGTACAAAACCATCCCATAAGGAACGGCAAGCACTACCAGAACCAATACGCGCAAAGGCACTTAAATCCGTTAAAGGTAATTGCCATTGGTAGTATTTGTTTAAAGCTTTTACTAAGGCCGCAAAACCTGATGCGGATGAAGCCAGGCCGGCAGCCGTGGCAACAGAGTTAACCGTATCAATTTTTAAAAAATGTCCTTGGGGAACAAACGCTTCTAAAAAATCAGTTAAGCGTTTGGCAAAAATAGAATCAGGATGTTGACTTTCCCCATTGAGGCTTATTTGGTGCTGATCAGCTTGTGATAGTGAAATCTGAGTAGTTGTCCCCAATGTTTTTAGACCAATAGACAACGAATCATTTTGGGGCAAATATAAGGCTATATCTCGTTTCCCCCAATACTTTACTAAGGCTATATTGACAGGCGCAAATGCAGATTGACTATCCAGAGGCTGCTCGTTTCTATCAAAATGTACGGTTGGCAACTTTGATGTGATAAAAGCTTGGGCAGTTTTGTGCATATTAATCTTCTTTAATGGGGCATATGTTTGCCTGTTTATTATTGCGCCATCCCTTAATCAGAGGTTCATTAAACAAACAGATCAAAGCAGACTATACTGTATTCATGATTACAACTCAGAGCAAGATTAAATTAAGGCTTAATCCATTGTACCTATTAAAAAAAACCATCCTGCTAATAACTTTTATCTTCATAAGCGCCTGTTCCTCATCTTCCGAGGAAGAAAAACTCTGGACTCCTAGTGCTTATAAGGCTGATCATGAGGGCACGCGTATCGACTTATCCTTGCACTCACTTGACGGTATCGAAGATATTCTGCAAGCGGATGTAATGATTCACCGTATCGATGGTAGTGGCCCTTCGTTTGAAGTACAAAACGCCAGTGTTGAACAAGACGACGATGTTCTTAGCTTTGATTGGATAGATGGCTTTGAGAACAAAGGCAGTGCTCAACTAAAAATACTTTCTACTAAAGACCACACGGTTCTACTGAAACTCAAAGTAGACGAAGTCGTCAATGAACGAGATATGATGTTTATAACCGACTATGTACTCACCAAAGTTCCCACGGGTCCCAGTGAGTCCTCCAGCGACGAAAGCAGCGAGGACAAATAATGGCTTCATCTTCGTTAAAGACACGCATAAGAAAAATTCAGCGCCATCTGGGAATCAGTGCAGACGGTGTTATCGGTCCGGTCACGCTCACTAAAATAGAAGAAGCGATAGGTTTGGACTTGGGGCAGGAAGATTATAGCTTATTGGTCTCATACAAAGGTCTAAAGGCTATTATAAAGTTTGAGATCAGTTCTCAGGCTTATTACAAAAAAGCACTAAGCAAAGCCGTTTGGCCGGGTGGTAGAAGTGGGGTAACAATAGGCATTGGATACGACTTGGGTTATGTTTCCAAAACCACCATAGAAAAGGATTGGCAGGGAGTAGTGTCGGAAAATACGCTGAAATCAATAGTAGGTGTGGCAGGAAAAAAAGGCAGAACTGCCAAGAAAGAAGCGACTCGACTCAAACGAACCGTCATGAATATCCCTTACAAAGCGGCTGAAGAAGTTTTCTACAAACGCACACTCCCCAAATATGCCAGACAGACAAGACGCATTTACCCCGGTATAGAAAAACTCCCCGCTGATGCACAAACCATGCTGTTATCTTTGGTTTATAACCGAGGGGGTTCTTTGAGTGGCTCTCGACGTAGTGAAATGAAAGCGATCAAGCATTGGGTTAAAAAGAAAGACCTTGCAGAGATTGCTAAACAGTTTGTTTCCATGAAACGACTATGGGTGAACAAAGGCCTGCCAGGACTGCTAAAAAGGCGAGATAAAGAAGCTGCGATGATCAAAAAGGCTAATCATCGATACGCCAAGAAAGATATTGTGTTGTTGTAGTTTGTCTGTAATTAATAGTAAACCGGATTACCCAGATGTCTCATCCATAGTTACATACAACACCATCAGGATTTATAAATATGCCTATAAGGCCGTAGGTTGCGGGTGACGACTGTATGGACACAGGAGGTAGGGTAACGCATGGAGCAGTTACCGAGGAACGCACCCCAACATGAGTGTCACATCGTTTGATCAGGCCTACGACATTATACTTTTGTAGCAATTAACCTAAAAAACGCAGTTGAAACTACTGCGAATGCCTATAGCACTGAATCTA
>CAZDMX010000384.1:0-2816 GCA_964506085.1 uncultured Thiothrix sp.
AATTCCTTTATCTTCAGCACTCTAGTCATTCTCGCTACGTTTCAACTGAGTTTTCTAGGTTGAAGCAACAAGCTTAACTCACTACCCTTTTTAGCTATAGTAAACCAAGCTGAAGCATAGCTTCGTCGCTCATATTCTCTTTTGACCAAGGCGGATCCCAGACCAGTTTTACCTCGGCATCGCTGACTCCATTAACCGCTCTCACCACATCCTTTACCTGTGCTGGCATGATTTCTGCTACAGGGCAAGCTGGAGCAGTCAGTGTCATTTTAATCGTCACGAAATAATCCTCATCTATATCAATATCGTAAATCAGTCCGAGGTCATAAATATTGACGGGAATTTCCGGGTCGTATATTTCTTTAATGGCATCAACAATCCAGTTTTTCAAGGTTTCATGATCAGGTGGTCCAGTCATATCGCCTTGAGTTTTTGTACGTTTAACCATTTTTGCAAGTTTGAACATGGGTTTTTTAACCTCAATCATTCACCGTGTTTTCTTGGATGTTTTCAATATTGTGCAGTCTTTGTTCTAGCAATGACGTGACACGTTGCTGCAAAGGTTTCCAATCATAATGCTCTACAATCTCCGCAGCAAAACCTTGGCAAATAATTTGCAATGCCTTGTTCTCAGGAATGCCGCGTGCGCGTAGATAAAACAACATATCCTGATCAATCTGTCCGACCGTTGTGCCATGACTACATTGCACATCATCAGCATTGATTTCTAATACAGGTTTAGTGTTAATTTCGGCATCACGAGATAACAGTAAATTAGCGTTACTAAGATGCGCATCCGTTTGTTGTGCATCTGCCTGGACAATTACCAAACCGTCGAATACAGCACGTCCATGTCCTTGTAGAATGCCTTTAAAAAATTCACGGCTACTACAACCGGGTGCAGTATGAGAAACCTGCAAATGGTTATGATTCGCTTGATTGTCACCCGCTAGATATAAGCCATGGAGTTGACAATCTGCGCCTGTTCCGTGCAAATCAATATGGAATTCGGTGCGTGACCATAAAGCACCGAGCGATGATGTGATGCATTGATAGTGGCTATTTTCGTCCTGTTGGATATACAGCGCGGCAAGGTGTCGTGTTTGTCTGCTCTCATCTTGTAGGCGTGGATGACTTAGGTTTGCGTCTTTGCTGATAAATATTTCATTAATGATATTGTTAAAGCAGAGTGAATCACCTAATGAGCTATAGTTTTCAACGATAGTTGCCGTTGAATTCTCTTCGAGTATGATTAAATTTCTTGGTTGGGAGATTAACGCACCAGAAAAACTTAGTGATACATGCAATATCTCAATAGGTTGTTCTATGTGGATATTGGCCGCGACATGAATATAAACACCGTCCTGAATAAGTGCCGTGTTTAAAGTATTAAAAAGATGCTCACCTTCACCAGAAAGCTTACCCAGATGATTCATTACCCTTTCATCAGTACGCGTCAATGCAGTACGTAGGCTTTCTATGTGCAAGCCTTTAATAGATGCCGGAATATGTGATAAATCTGGCTGGTATTTTCCGTTGTAAAGCACAATACGGATATCATCAGGTTGTCCTAATACTAGATCTTCAATATTGCTATAACTCAGAACTACATCTTCATCAGCGGGTGCGAATGAATATTCCAATAACGGATTGAGCGAGGTGTAATGCCACGCTTCTATTTTTTTATGAGGAAAGTCGATTTCTTTCAAATGTTTGATGGCTTGCTGTTGAATCGGCAGTGCTACTTTTTCCGCATTGGGTTGCCCATCCGTTAACGAGCGGTAGTGATCCAGTAGAGCAGAATTATCTCTCATGCTGCCTCCTCAATCCAGCCGTAGCCTTTGTCTTCCAGCTCTAAGGCTAGGGATTTATCTCCAGTACGCACAATTTTTCCATTGGAAATGACATGCACATAATCAGGTTCGATATAATCTAGTAGGCGTTGATAGTGGGTCACGATAATCATAGATCTTTCTGGACTGCGCAAATTGTTGACACCGGTAGCGACGGCTTTCAGTGCATCAATATCCAGCCCCGAATCCGTTTCATCAAGAATAGCTAAGGTGGGTTCCAGTAACGCCATTTGCAGGATTTCATTACGTTTCTTTTCTCCTCCTGAAAAACCTACATTAACTGAGCGCTTCAGCAGGCTATCATTCATATTCATTTTTTCCAGCGTAGCGCGTACGTATTTCATAAAGCCTATTGCATCTAGTTCTTCCTTGCCATTAGCTTTTCTGATTGCATTTATAGAGGCCTTCAGGAAATACATATTGTTGACACCGGGGATTTCAACCGGATATTGAAAAGCTAAAAAAATGCCACGATGAGCGCGTTCTTCGGGCGACAAATCCAGTAAATCCTCACCCATATAAGTAACGGTTCCTTCGGTAACTGTGTAATCTTCATGTCCAGCGAGGATATTGGCAAAAGTACTTTTTCCTGAACCATTCGGCCCCATCAAGGCATGCACTTCCCCGGCTTTGATTTCAAGATCAAGGCCGTGCAAGATTTGTTTACCATCAACCGAGGCTTGTAGGTTTTTTATGGATAGCATGTTTGTTTACTCCTACTGAGCTATTAATTAATACAAATGGATTGCTCAATCATTATCCCAACTGTATCTCGGATATAGCGAAACCGGAATCTGGGTTGTATTCCACATTTCGTAATGTTCCCCCGATTACGCTATGCTACTTTCAGGCTACAAGCTTGTTTAAGGAAACTCTGGTCAAGTCCACTTTTACGGAAGCGAGGCTTTAGAGACTGTGCAAGTATTCATGGAACTCATTAAAATGGTTGAAATCTCCCAGGTT
>CAZDMX010000385.1:0-2811 GCA_964506085.1 uncultured Thiothrix sp.
CCTAGGCTGTCGAAATACACGGCTTTTTGAAAGCCAAAGCACCTTGGTTTTTGGATGGTTGTAGGGTCGAATTCATTCGACACGTATGCATATCAAGCAACACTGGTCGAATAAATTCGACCCTACAAGCTGAAACAAGCTTATTTCGACAACCTAGGGCAAATCCTCTCGCCGAGGTACTAGTGATTTACAGCCATGGTCATCTTCTTCTGCTTGCCATATTTCTCTACTTGGTTTCTGCCGAGATAAGGTTACAATTAGCTCATTCCCCATTAACGAACTCATGTAATGAATCATCAACAATTATTGGACTATGTCCCTGATAAAAACCTTCTAAAAGATCGCGTAATTCTCGTTACAGGCGCAAGCGATGGCATCGGAAAAGCAGTCGCTAAAGCCTATGCCCAACATGGTGCAACCGTTGTTTTACTCAGTAAAACCATTAAAAAGCTAGAAATAGTTTACGATGAAATTACTGCAATGGGCGCTCCTGAGCCAGCTATTTATCCGCTACATCTTGAAGGTGCAACGGCCAATGACTACGAAAAAATGGCTGAGGTTCTCAATGAACAGCTTGGAAAATTAGATGGCATTGTGCTAAATGCAGGTTGGCTGCCGTCTTATACCCCACTGAAGCATTATGATGTTGAAATGTGGTCTAAAGTATTAACGACGAATTTACATGCCAATTTTCTGATTATTAAATCATGCCTGCCTTTATTGGAAAGCGCTAATGACGCATCTGTTATCTTTTCCAGTCATGCTGCTGAGTCGGCCTACAATGGCGGCTATGGTGTTGCAAAAGCAGGCGCAGATGCCTTGCTGCGCATCATGGCTGAAGAATATGAAGATGATCCTTTTATTCGCGTAAACGGGATTGATACCGGGCCGGTTAGAACTTATTTGCGTACTTATCATTTCCCTGGGGAGGATCCGACCACACTCGCAGATCCTTCGGCACTAATAGGGCCTTATTTATATTTCATGGGTTCTGATGCAAAACAGCAAACAGGGGAAATTATTCGTTTTGATCGTTTACCCGGTGATGCTACTTGGGCAGGCAACCCATAGCGCCCCATGAAACAAGATTCTTTATATAACCAGCCACGTAAACAAGTGGTTGATTTTGTATTTGATGATGCGGTGGTTGATGTCTTTCCTGATATGATTCGCCGCTCAGTGCCGGGCTATGAAAATATCATCGCGCTACTGGGAATATTAGGAAACCAGTATGCTCAGTCGGATTCGACCGTTTATGATCTGGGTTGTTCGTTAGGCGCTTCGACGCTTTCTTTATATCAACAAATTGAAGCATCCAATATTCAGTTTATCAGTGTCGACAATGCACCTGCAATGGTTGAAAAATGTAGCGCAAACCTGCAAAAACATATGTCGAACAGCCAACATCAAGTGATATGTCAGAACATTCAAGATATTGAAATTACAAACGCTTCCGTTGTAGTAATAAACTTTACCCTACAATTTCTACCGATAGAGACACGCCAGAACTTATTGAAAAAAATACATCAGGGTCTATTGTCGGGTGGTTGCCTGATCCTGTCAGAAAAAATCCAGTTCGAAAACCCTCAAAAACAGGCTTTATTGACCAAATGGCATCATGCATTTAAACGCGCCAACCATTATAGCGATATGGAAATTAGTCAAAAGCGCACTTCTATCGACAAAGTGCTCATCCCAGAGACTGCCGAAGTGCATTTAACACGACTGAAAGAAAGTGGTTTTAAATGCACTGAGCAGTGGTTTCAGTGCTTCAATTTTTCCTCTTTTATTGCCATCAAAAAATGATTGATTTTAAGCCACTATACGCGCAACTAAAGCGAACCCGTTTACACATCTGGGTTGACTCGCTAAAGCAACAATTAGACGGTATCTTTCAAGCTATCCCTCACGGCAAGCACGAAGAATGGCAAGCCATTTTGCGGCAACTCCCAAAATCACAGGCTTCAAACTATAATATTAATACCGATATTGTCAGTGTCGGCACTAAAAATGACTTGGCTATTAATAACAATAAAGAGCAAGCTGATCTCCTGCTCAATTTATTAAAGCAATTACGGCCTTGGCGCAAAGGCCCTTATAATATTTTTGATATTCATATAGATACCGAATGGCATTCCGACTGGAAATGGGAGCGCATTAAAGATTATATCTCTCCTTTAGAAGGTCGGCTGGTATTAGACATTGGCTGTGGTAATGGCTATCACATGTGGAGAATGTTGGGAGCGGGCGCGAGTCTAGTCATAGGAGCTGACCCTAGTAGACTCTTTTTAAACCAGTTCACGGTGGTTAAACACTACATAGGCGAGCAACTACCAATTCATTTATTGCCATTGCGTGGAGAAGATCTGCCCGACTTTAATCAACAAGGTTTTGATACCGTGTTTTCAATGGGAGTGCTTTACCACCGCAAATCACCTTTTGCTCATTTACAAGAGCTAAAAAGCTTTCTTAAACCAGGTGGTGAATTAGTGCTGGAAACACTGGTTATAGAAGGCAATGAAAACGCGGTGCTCGTTCCAGAAGACCGCTATGCGAAAATGCGAAATGTTTGGTTTATACCTTCAACCGCTATGTTAGAACGCTGGTTAAAGCGTCTAGGTTTTAGTGATATCAAGGTGGTAGATGTCAATCAAACCAGTACAGAAGAACAACGAGCAACTGCATGGATGAATTATGAATCCCTCGCTGATTTTCTTGACCCTAACGATCCAAATCTTACTATAGAAGGCTACCCTGCTCCTCTTCGAGCTTGTTTAGTTTGCACACTCTAAAGGCTAGCTCTATTAATTA
>CAZDMX010000386.1:0-2809 GCA_964506085.1 uncultured Thiothrix sp.
ATCTTCAGCACTCTAGTCATTCTCGCTACGTTTCAACTGCGTTTTTTAGGATGATAGCTACGAAGGTGGGAAGTATTTTATTCATTTTGCCACAGATCCTCCTGTGATAACTCTGGAAAAAGTTAACCCAGAACTCTAAATACCGGCTATTCCATGTTAGACTCCACGACACTCAAAAAGTATCCTTTCACTCTGACCCAATGTTCATATCCCGACGATTACTTTTCTTACTGATTTTACTTATTGTATTAGCTCTTTCCGTGTTTATTGCGCGACAAGCTCTCACTTCTAAAAAAGGTGCACTCCTAGTCACTGAAGTTATTATTGAAAAACGAGCTAACGGTGAAATAAAAGAGCATATTACGGCTTACCCTGTCATAGGTATTAATTATAAATCGGGTCTGAGAAAGAGTATAACCAAAGAAAAGGGGATGTTTAGGTACAAAGAAGGGAAGAATATTCTTTTTAAAATTGGTGATCTCAAAATTGGCGTCACCCTAGGTAGCAACGAAATCACTCAGAACTCTTTTAAAGGCATAAGAAGCAAAAATTTAGCTACTTTACTATTCGCACTTGATGAAGACGGCTATCGACAGAACGGTATCCAGATCACGGCGAATAGCATTCCACAATCTGGTCTGGATATTGATTTAGCCCTGCCGGTAGACGAGTTCTCTTCTATATTGACCAAGAAGCTAACCCAACAAGGTGAATTCACTTTAGATTTACGCGATGGCACCCAGTTTCCCGTTAGTGGGCTTGATTTCATCTCCGGCATCGAAGTTGGCAAAACATCAGACAACGGGATGTTTACTTATCAACAAAACAAAAAGGTGACTTTTCGTATCAATGGTACGAATATAGATACCATTAGAGGGGAGCTTAGCCTTAGTTCAAAAGACTTCCAAGAACCTATCAGAAGCAATCTCCAGCAATACTTTCTCTCTGTTGACGAAGACACAGAAATTAACAATGGGATTCAGATAGCAAACCTCGCCGAGGCTTTTAATATAGATTTTTCGCTGTCCCGTGAACAATTCGAAATTGCTTTGACAAGAGCCTTGAACAGACTAGGTCGACAACCTGTACCTATTTTCAGCCCCTCTTTAGGGATTAATCTCGAAGCAGCTCAGGCAGAAGCCGATACGGTAGGACAACCGATGCCTTTTGTGGATATTTTCCGTACGGCACGGCCTTTTAATGAATTTTCTGAAGATGGAGTGAGCTATGACAGCAACGGCTGGCCTACTTTCATTCCAGAAGGAAAAAAAGTCTATACCCTTATTTTGCAGCAGCTACCCGAAGGAGCCATACCCTATGGCAGGTATACCGTACTCTATGACGGTGTTGGCACACTGGCATATGACGGGGTAGCGAAACGCATTGATTTTTCATCGAACAAAGACATCATTGATATTCGCCCACAAAACTCTACCGTAAACCGCCTTATTTTACGTATCACTGAAACCAGCAAGGACGATCCGCTACGCAATATTCGCATCGTTATGCCTTGGGGTATCTGCGAAGGTATGCCTTTTTTACGTGTTGATAACAAGGAAGACTGCGCAATTGGACAATACCGCGCATTTGCAAACATGCTGGAAGATAGAAATACCATTGTTTTTAACCCTGATTACTTGCGCTTCTTAAAAAAATTTCGGGTGCTGCGCATGATGAATCTTATGGAGACGAGTCAACGCGTCCCCAGATCCTGCTATAAATTTAGGGATGATGATTATCGTGATTGCTTGTTGCAACCGATGACCTGGGATCAGCGCACAAAAATGGATGATGCGGTATGGGGCGGCTCACACAGAACGGATGAAACGAAAAAACACGGCGTTCCTATTGAAGTATTAGTGAAACTCGCCAATACGGTACATGCGGATCCGTGGTTTAACTTACCGCACAATGCGGATGATGAGTATATTGAGGAGTTTGCCGACTATGTATATGCGGAACTTGATCACAAGCTGAAAGCCTGGGTTGAATATAGTAATGAAACCTGGAATGGGCGCTTCTGGGGTGCTTATTATGTACGTCAGAAAGGCCGCGCACTTGAACTGGATGCTGATAAAAACCCTTTTCGTGAAGGCTTCCGCTACTATTCAAAGCGTGCTGTTGAGATTTTCAAAATTTGGGAAGACTCCTTTGAGGGTACGGGGCGCATCATCCGCGTTGCCGGTAGTTATCAAAATTCTATCGACCTTTCCAGAAATATTCTTGAATACGAAGGCGCGCATGAATATATAGACGCACTTGCCATTGCCCCCTACTTTCACGCCTGTAGCACCCGCCGACATCGCGATTGCAAGAATATACTCAACATACCTACCTTGCTACCCGATGTTAAAACAGTAGATGAAGTATTTGATGCCTTACAAAACCCGTCAGACCCGTATGGTGTTCCCGCTGCAATAAAGCTTATTAGAGAGCAGGCTGCACTTTCTCAACAATATAATATTGATTTGGTTGCCTATGAAGGTGGTCAACACCTTGCTGTTGACTGGTCAGATGAGGAGCGTACCGAGAAAGAAAAAAAGAAGCTCAATCAACTCTTTGTTAAAGCGAATGAAGATCCACGAATGGGGAAGCTTTATTTAGAATTATTAAATGCCTGGAAAACTCATGGTGGGACAGTTTTCAACCTATTTAATATGCCACAAACCTGGCATCGTTGGGGATCATGGGGAATAAAAACACATCTTAATCAACCTCGTGAAGAAGCAGTAAAATATGATGCAATTATGAATTTTCAGGAACAACAAGGAAAATGCTGGTGGGATCAGTGCTAGGAGCTTGTCCGAGA
>CAZDMX010000387.1:0-2799 GCA_964506085.1 uncultured Thiothrix sp.
GCTCAAATCAGCTTTCCCTCGCTACGGCTCATGTTCTCGGACAAGCTCCTAGCTAATCAATACTCGTACCAATTCTTGACAACTCAATTCCATCATTATTCCCAGAGTAGTGCATCCATACTATCATGGCCTTTCCAACGAGATTTTCTTTCGGGACAAAACCCCAAAAACGACTATCGTGACTGCCAAACCGATTATCACCCATAGCAAAATACTTACCTTCAGGAACCGTTATTTCCCTATTTTGATCAAAATCTCTCGGATATCGGGTATAAAAAATAATATCATGTTCAACACCCGTGAGGTTTTCTTTATGACGTCTGGCTTTTGTTTTGCTTCCGCTTTGGCTAACAGCAATGTAGTCATCCAATTCTTCATTAGTAATAAGCTGTCCATTGACATAAAGTTTATCAGCTTGCCAACGAATGGTATCACCCGGCAATCCTATCACGCGCTTAATAAAGTTCTGCCAGGGGCGGTCGGGATAACGGAAGACAAAAACATCCCCTCTCTCGGGCTCTCCGATTGAGAAGATTTTTTTTCTAAATACAGGAAGACGGATACCATAGGCAAACTTATTTACCAGAATAAAGTCTCCTACTTCAAGTGTAGGCATCATAGAGCCAGAAGGGATACGAAAGGGTTCTGCTACGAAAGACCTTAGGAAAACAACCAATAGTAATACCGGGAAAAAAGACCGTGCATATTCAACAATAACAGGTTCATCTTTATTGTTGTCCTTTGATCCTTTACGGTTAAATAACCAATAAATCAACCAGATTACGCCCGCTAGAAAAGTTATGAATACTAGCCAAAACTCTAAATCTAAATAAAATTTTTCTGTCATTTGTCATCTACTCTTAATACAGCAAGGAATGCTTCTTGTGGAATTTCGACTCGACCTACTTGTTTCATGCGCTTTTTACCTGCTTTTTGCTTTTCAAGTAACTTGCGCTTCCTGGACACATCGCCTCCATAACACTTAGCCGTTACATTTTTTCGTAAGGCTTTTACGTTTGTTCTGGCAATAATGTTTGTTCCTATCGCTGCTTGTATTGCCACATCAAACATCTGCCTTGGAATGATTTTTTTCATTTTTGAGGCTAAGTCACGGCCTTTATAGTCAGCTATTTCTCTATGTACAATCAGTGACAATGCATCCACTGGCTCGCTATTGATCAAAATATCGAGTTTCACCAAATCAGCAGCCTGAAAACGATCCATTTCATAATCAAACGAAGCATAACCACGGCTTACTGATTTTAGGCGGTCAAAGAAATCTAGCACTACTTCACTGAGTGGCAATTCATACACCAAAGTGACCTGATTCCCCAAGTATTGCATCTGTTTTTGTACGCCACGTTTTTCTATGCACAGGTTGATGACATTACCCACGTATTCATTAGGGACCATGATGGTAGCCAGAATAATGGGTTCACGAATTTCAGCGATTTTGTTAACCGGAGGCAAACCAGAGGGGTTGTGGATATTATAAACCTCACCATCTGTTTGCTCGATTTCGTAGATAACCGTCGGTGCAGTGGTAATGAGATCAAGATCGTATTCTCGTTCAAGTCGTTCTTGAATAATTTCCATGTGTAGCATGCCAAGAAAACCACAACGAAAACCAAAGCCTAAAGCTTGCGAAGTTTCGGGTTCGAAATGCAACGAGGCATCATTTAGTTTTAACTTGGTTAGTGCATCGCGCAAGTTTTCATAATCATCAGAACTTACCGGATAAACACCCGCAAAAACGCGAGGTTGGACTTCTTTGAAACCTTGTAACGCTTGTTCGGCGGGATTATGAGCTAACGTAAAAGTGTCGCCTACTTTTGCTCCGGCAAGGTCTTTAATTCCAGCAATAATAAAGCCGACATCTCCTGATTCAAGAGAGTCTTGATCATGTGGTTTAGGTGTGTAAATACCTAATCTTTCAACCAGGAAGTCATCACCCGTAGACATTGCGCGTATTTTTTGTTTTTTCTTAAGTTTGCCTTCAAACACACGAACCAATACAACCACACCCAGATAGTTATCAAACCATGAGTCGATGATCAGTGCTTTAAGGGGTGCATCAACGTCACCTTTGGGTGGTGGAATTCGTTCAACTAATTGTTCTAAAAGATCAACAATTCCGATTCCCGTTTTTGCGCTGCAATGAATTGCATCGGTGGCGTCGATACCGATAATTTCTTCAATTTCCAGACTAACCCGATCGACATCAGCAGCAGGTAGATCAATTTTATTGAGTACTGGAACAACTTCAAGGTCAAGTTCAATAGCGGTGTAACAGTTTGCTACGCTTTGCGCTTCCACGCCCTGAGATGCATCTACGACTAATAACGCGCCTTCACAAGCAGATAATGATCGCGAAACTTCATACGAAAAATCAACATGGCCTGGGGTGTCAATGAAGTTAAGTCGATAGGTTTCACCGTCTTTAGAGTGGTAATCCAAAGAAACGCTTTGTGCTTTAATGGTAATACCACGCTCGCGCTCAATATCCATTGAATCAAGTACTTGGTTCTCCATTTCACGGTCAGACAGACCGCCACATTCCTGTATAAACCGGTCTGATAGTGTCGATTTACCATGGTCGATATGGGCGATAATAGAAAAATTACGTATGTTTTGGTTTGCTTCACCCATGGACGAGTGCCTGCCTCAGTTTATCTTCATCAAAAAAGTGGCGAAATAGTACCGTATTATCAAGCATTACAACAGGTACATCTGCATTATATTTTTTTACCAAGTCAGGATATTCATCAATGTCAATAAAATGAAGCTCAAAGTTGATTT
>CAZDMX010000388.1:0-2792 GCA_964506085.1 uncultured Thiothrix sp.
AATCTACCTTTGGGTTTCTTCACTTGGCATAATCAAATCGAAGCCCAACATGCGCAGCATACTCAGGAAGAACTGGAAGAATTGTATTTTATCAACGATCTTGATGAAGATGCCTTCATCAAGCATGGAAACGAAATGTTGGACGGGGTAGCCGTATTTTGGGATGGCCTAGATGATCAAAGACTCGAGTTGGCCGCTGCTCATTAGGAAATTGTACGAGGCTTTCCAAAAAAGATTGATCTACTGCGGCCAAGTCTGATTGGCCGGATTTTCCAACGCGGCCTTTCGCAAAGCTGTAAATGATGCATTCTTGAATGTGGAAGGTATAGTATATTCAACTGTGGTTTTTTATAATGAGTAAGACTTCTTGGGTCGTTATCACATTAGGAGAACTACGATGAAGCGATTATCAGAACTAAGTAGAGCGGTTTCTATTTTATTTATTCTTCAAGTTGTTCTTGCGTTTCCGGCGTATGCTCTTGAATGGCAGAAAATGCCGGGAAGCGCGAATGATATAGGCGTAGGTTCCAACGGATCGGTTTGGGCTGTCGGCACCAATAAAATAATGGGTGGATACGAGATTTATAGATGGGCTGGCAGTAACTGGGAGAAAGAATCGGGAGAGGGTGTACGCATCAGTGTAGGGTCATCTAATCATATATGGGTAGTGAACGAAAAAGATGAGATTTATCGCCGGGCACGGAATAACTGGCAGCGGATACCCGGAAGTGCAAAAGATATTGGCGTTGGTGCCGATGGAGCCGTCTGGGTTATCAGTACAAATAAGATATTAGATGGATATGAAATATTCAAATGGACAGGTAAAGCTTGGGTAAAAAAACCCGGAAGTGGTGTAAGAATAGGCGTTGGTGCTAAGAATTTGATATGGGTGGTAAATGAAAAAGATGAAATTTATCACTGGGTTGGTAATGATTGGTATAGAATGCCGGGCAGTGCGAAAGACATCAGCGTCAGTGAAGATGGGTCAATTTGGATTGTAGGGACAAAAGTTGCTGAAAATAATCGCGGCTATAGTATTCACAGATGGACTCGAATCGGTTGGGAGGAATATCCGCCGTCCGGTACAAATATCTCAGCCGGTGACGTGGATCATATATGGATGACTGATTCAAAAAATGGGGTATGGCGATTAAAACAATAAAAACTATCTATTGAGGTTTAATTGGGAGGTTTATCAAATTCGGTGGCAGTTGGATATGAAAGCCTCTGCTCAGTAGGTTCTTAAGCACCGTGGCGGGATCTTCCCGCGCTAAGTTCCGATCCGGAGTTAATTCAAGCTCCATTACAAATATCGGCTCGCCTAAAGAGTCGTAGAGGGGTTGTGGCAAACAGCTAAAATCGTCTTTTTTAGCGATATAGAGATAAAGCTCTGTGTTCTTACTGCTTTTGTAAATATAGCATTCCATTTATTGTGTATCGTAGATCTTTTTAAGAAAAATTATACTGTAACAACTTCGATGAGGTTCGTACACTGTCAATGTTATTTCATCGATTGTGCGTTTCTCCGATTACCAATATTTTATGTAAGATAATGAAAATAATAATAAATGGTTTCCATCATCACGAAAGTGATGATGGGAAGAACCTTAATTCTAGATGCAATTACGGAATCACGGTTAACCAGAATGTCTGAGTCTCCACAGCCATTGGATCCACGCAGTTTTATTAATGTGGCCTATAAATTCGAAGGTGGCATAGGTGTCTTTGCTTTTATTTTAGGTTGGATTGTCGATATTGACCCGCTAGCCGATTTTTATTTTGATGGAGCGGCGATCAGTTGGGGAATATTGGGTACGATCCCGATATTTCTAATTTTTCTTTTATCTTATCAATACCCAATTGGCGCGCTATTTAAGATAAAGCGAAGTTTGATTGAAATTATGGGGCCAATGCTGAGTCACTGCCGCTGGTATGAGCTGTTATTGCTGGCATTGATTGCCGGCGTTTCAGAAGAATTTCTGTTTCGTGGTGTCTTGCAACCTTGGTTTGAGTCTCAATGGGGGGTTACGGCTGGTTTATTCGGAAGTAATATTCTTTTTGGCTTAGCACACATGATTACCCCACTGTATGCAGTTCTTGCCTATCTGATCGGAATCTATTTGAGTCTGATGCTTGATGTTGATTCGCAACGTAATTTATTAACACCGGTTATTATTCATGGTTTGTATGATTATTTAGCTTTTTTTGTTGTGATTCATTCTTATAGACAGGAAAACACTTAAGGACAATAGGGGAAAGACCACAATTATATAAGCTATCCTTAGGATAGATATTAAATAATCGGAGTTTATAATCCCACGTCGACCACGTTTGGTTGTTCCGAAGATTCCTTTGCATATTATCCAGCGAGGAAATAACAAACAGGCGTGTTTTTTTAGTGATGATGATTATCTATTTTATCTTAACTGTTTATTGGAGTAGTCTCAGAAAACTAATTGCATGATTCACGGGTATGTTTTAATGACGAATCATGTTCATTTGCTTATCACGCCAAGTGCAAAGGAAAGTGTTGGCCAGCTTATGAAAAGGCTTGGACAAAGATATGTACAATACCTCAATCGAACCTACCGGCGTAGTGGTACGTTATGGGAAGGTAGGTTTCGTTCATGTATTGCTCAAGACGATAAATATTTGCTGTTTTGCCAACGATATATCGAACTAAACCCAGTTCGTGCTGGAATGGTTGATGACCCTTGATTCGATTCGTGCTGTCCCCTGATTCGTTGTTCCAACTTAGGGTGGTGCAAAGTATCACTATGCCTAGCTGGTTT
>CAZDMX010000389.1:0-2784 GCA_964506085.1 uncultured Thiothrix sp.
GAAGCCCTATCTCTATCCAGACGACAAGATTATTTTTGCTCTGGCTGAATATTTGCAGATTGACAATGATGTGAAAGCGTCAAATACCAGAACAAGCAGCCTATTGCCCACTTTGGACTTAAATAAACCAGAACAAATAGCTTCGTTCATTCAACAATGGCTGCAACGTTCCTAAGGGGGACTGTGGAAGTATTCGTGGAACAAAGAAACGCTAATCTATATATCGTCAGCCATACTTATGAATAGAGCGTGAAGTCAGTAGGTTGGGGTGACGATAGGAACCCCAACAAAATCTAAACTATATTGTTGGGGTTCGTTCCTCGGTAACTGCTCCATGCGTTACCCTACTCCTGTGTCCATACAGTCGTCACCGACAACCTTCGGCTTTATAATGAATTTTTCTGCATCTACCCGTAGTTGTAACTATGGCTGAGATATGTACGTAATCAGGTAGCTTTGCACTTGCTGTACGAAAGCATCAATCGCTTGTCGACTATTCAGTTGAGAAGCTTCGATGACTGGAATCCCTGGTAAAGCTTTTAAGAGAGCGGCAGCAAATATACCGGTTCCCTGTGTGTTTAAAAGGCTGTTGTTCTTATTGTATATTTTCACGGAACGAACTCCACAACTGGGTGATTTCTCTTGAAATATGTAGCCATGTATCAGCGGATTGTTCGCTAGGTATTTGTTCCCCTGTAGGTGTAATTGTTGTGTATAATCAGGCGTTGAATGCGCTTTGTCGATAGCACGGATGTCATCGTTGATATCAACAAGCTGTATCGGTGGACGTGGAACCCCCATGCCGATGGCTACTTCGGGACAAAAGGCTATCAGGTTGAAGTGCTGGCTTAGTTCAGTTGCGATGACTTGGTGATATTTATGTTGACCGTCATAACGCACAGCATGACCCAGTAAACAACTACTTACACCTATGTTGATCTTGCTGCTTGTGTGTTCTTTTTCCATGCGCGTTCCCTAATTGAGGAAAATAGTTTGGCTCAAACTCCTATTGATGCGGGTAGTACCATAGATTCTACAGACCCTATAGATTTAAAAGGTGAAATGAATATGCAAAATATTTTACATATTCATAGCACAAATGTGCGAGATATTTTACATGCACTGGCAGCAAAGCGTGATGAGGCACCGCAGTTTTTTTTACGAAGTCCGTTGACGGTTGATTGTAAAGCGATAGAAGCTGAGAGCGACAAACTGGATTTTAGTGGCTTAATGAAGGGCATTCGTGCGCTTAGCTTTGTGCCTATTGGTATTCGCCATGTTTCACCGGAAGGTTTGCAGTTAGCAATGGATAGTGATTGGGCTATTTTGCGAGATTCGAAAGCAAAACAGGTAATTATTAAATCAACTGAAAGGAAACAAACTAAAGAGAATCCAGCAGAGCAGAAACTGACGCAACAAGATAAAACATCAGCTAAGGCGCATGAAGGTAATCGAGTCATGGTGGTTAACCGCCCAGTACGTTCAGGTCAACAAGTCTATTCACCCGATGGGGATCTTGTTGTTTTGTCGCAAACCGGAGCAGGTTCTGAGGTTTTGGCCGATGGTTCTGTACATGTTTATGGGAATATCTGTGGCAGAGTATTGGCCGGAGTCAATGGTGATCGTTCAGCTAGGATTTTTTGTCAGGGGCTTGACGCAGAATTGATTGCGATTGCCGGAAATTACAAATTACTGGATGAAATAGATACTCCCTTAAAAGGTCAACCAGCAATGATTTTTCTGGATGGTGATAAGCTAAAAATTGAGCCGATGATATAAGGATGGATGCCTAAGGCAAGGCGCAGCAAATAATCTACCATTCTTGCTTGCCTTTTTATCGTCGAACATAAAAAAATGTAGAAAATTATCGCAGGAAAAATAGTAGCTAGTCTGTTAATATTCCTTGCTAGTTAAATCTCGAAAGTAACGCAAGTAAATAATAGTTATAGGTTGCTCGTTAATGAATGCGGCCTGTTATTAGGAGAGTGTCCTTGAGTAAAGTTATCGTAATTACATCCGGCAAAGGCGGTGTGGGTAAAACCACAACCAGTGCTGCGTTTGCTACTGGTCTTGCCAAAAAAGGTTTTAAGACCGTTGTTATAGACTTTGATGTGGGATTGCGAAACCTTGACTTGATAATGGGTGTTGAACGACGCGTCGTTTATGATTTTGTTAATGTGATTAATGGCGAAGCAGGCCTCAGGCAGTCACTCATCAAAGATAAGCGTGTTGATAACCTTTATGTGCTTCCAGCTTCGCAAACACGCGACAAAGACGCACTCACCATGAAAGGCGTTGAAAGTGTTATCAATGAGCTTAAGCAGGATGGTTTCGAATACATCATTTGTGACTCACCGGCAGGTATTGAAAAAGGTGCATTTATGGCACTTTATTTTGCTGATGAAGCTATTGTAGTCACTAACCCCGAGGTTTCTTCAGTACGTGATTCAGATCGAATTCTGGGCATTTTACAAAGTAAATCTCGCAAGGCAGAAGAGGGTGGTTCGATTAAAGAACATCTACTCATAACACGTTATTCGGCAAAACGCGTACATGATGGGGAAATGCTTAGCGTAGAAGATATTCTGGATATATTAGCGATCCCACTACTCGGTGTTATTCCTGAATCTGATATTGTGCTACAAGCTTCGAATCAAGGTACTCCTGTTATTCTCGAAACAAAAAGCACAGCGGGTCAAGCTTATGAGGATATTATTGATCGTTTCCTTGGTGAAACTATTGAGCACCGCTTCTTGGATGTTGAGAAGCAGGGTTTCTTAAAAC
>CAZDMX010000390.1:0-2783 GCA_964506085.1 uncultured Thiothrix sp.
CACTTCACCCTCTAGCTTTTTCATCGCTAAACTTTCCGGAAGTGCTTCGGCTGCTGTAATTAAATAGCTTTGTCGTTGCGGCGCATAGTGATCATTGCAGAGTTTGAGCCAATGTTGGGCTTGAAATCCTTCGCCCCTGATAATGATCGTCTGTGGAGCATGAGCGTGTTCCTCCGCTGCTTTTAGCAAAGTACAATGCGCGTAAGGCATGTCTTTACAAGCTCCCGCGCCATTTTCTAAACAACGTTGTGCCGCATCAAGATAACGTGTTTCCCCCAGTAAATAACCTAAACGCTGTAACGCAAAAGCCGCAACACCATTACCTGATGGCGTAGCCTCATCACTATAGGTTTTAGGTCTTTGTAATAGCGCTTCGTGATCATCGGCAACAAACCAGAAACCACCCTCTTGTTGATCTTCGAAATGAGTCAGCATGACCTCGGCAATCTGCTGGGCAAAATCAATATCCTGTTTTCTCCAACGGACTTGTAACAGCTCCATCAAGCCATCCAGTAAAAATGCATAATCATCAAGATAGGCCATCAAATGCGCTTTATTATCTTTATAGGTCGCCAATAATCGCCCATTTACCCATAACGTGCTACGAATAAAGTCAACAGCTTTAGTTGCAGATTCAGCATATTCAGGCATAGACAAATAACGCGCAGTCATAGCCATTGCTCGGATCATCAAACCGTTCCATGAGGTTAGAATTTTGTCATCACGGCCTGGCTTTACACGTTCCTCCCTCACCTTATAAAGTTTCTCTTTTGCCGAGGCTAGCAGATCATAAACGCTGCTCTTGGATTCTGGTTCTATCGTTTCATTTAGGGATTCTAGTGTTTGGTAAACGTGAAAATGCCACTTACCCTCAAAATTAGGTTTTCGATCCAAGCCAAAATGTGGCGAGACAACGGCATATTCATCATCCGATAATAACGCCTTAATTTGTTCTGGTGTCCATACATAAAACTTGCCTTCTTCCCCCTCAGAGTCCGCATCGTAACTAGAGTAATAGCCGCCTTCGGGAGATTGCATTTCACGCATTACCCATTGCGCGGTTTCGTGGCAAGTTTTCTCAAATAACGGTAACTGCTCAAGCGCATAAGCCTGTGCATACTCTGCCAACAGAACACCATTGTCATAAAGCATCTTCTCGAAATGCGGGATCATCCAGTAATCATCAACCGAATAACGACAAAAGCCTCCTCCTAACTGATCGTTCATACCACCTAGTGCCATTTTCTCAAGACTAAAAACAGCCATATGCAATGTATTCTTTTCATTAACGCCATTAACAGCATCGTTGTTCAAATACCAATGGCGCAATAAGCGCTCAATACTACTCACATGAGGAAACTTAGGCGCAGAACCAAAGCCTCCTTCTTTACTATCAAACTGCTGCTTCAGTTGAGCAACCGCATTAAGTTGCATGCTTTCATCAATGACACTATTTGATTGATCATGCTGATAAACATTGCCTAGCGCGTTTTCCAAAGAAACGGTCTGCTTATTAATATCATCCTTACGCTGTATATAAACATCAGCCATTTGCTCTAACAAAGAGGCAAAGGAAGGTAAACCATGACGCTGATCCTTAGGGAAATAAGTACCCGCAAAGAAAGGCATATGAGAATCAGGCAACAAAAACATCGTCAGTGGCCAGCCACCGCCTCGTTGAGTCAACATCTGGTGCGCCAACTGATAAATCTTATCCAAATCAGGGCGCTCTTCCCGATCAACCTTGATATTCACATACAAACGATTCATCAAGGCCGCTGTTTCTTTATCCTCAAACGATTCATGCGCCATCACATGACACCAATGACAAGCAGAATAACCAATCGACAATAGAATGGGTTTATCCTCATCCTTCGCTAATTGCAAAGCCTCTTCACCCCAAGGATACCAGTCCACAGGGTTGTCAGCATGTTGGAGCAGATAAGGGCTGGTTTCTGTAATCAGTTTATTGTGGGTGGACATAGGCATTGCCGAATTTTTTCTTAGGTGATGAGTTTTTCTAGCAAACAAGGAATCTCAAGTTTTTCAGAAAGCTCTTTTATCTTTAGTGGATCATTTTCTGTTGTCCATTGCCATCTTTCATCTGAGAATAGCTGCCTCATTTCATCCATATCACAATGAAACGGAGGGCCGCCTTCTTGATGGGTTTGCATAAACTGGGAGTAGAGTTTTCCTGCTGGTTTTAACGACTGATAAAGCCACTGCTCGAAGCGGCTCCATTCTGAGGGTTGTAAAGCACAAAGACAGGTTTGTTCGTAAATAGCATCGAATGGGTTTGCGCTAAAATCCAATGAGAAAAAATCACTTTGTATGACTTCGGCGATGAGTTGATTGTCTTTTAATGCTTTTTGAAGGTTGGTTACAGCAGACGGAGCTATATCCACAGCAACAACCTCAAAGCCTTTTTCAGCAAGCGTCAGTACTTCATAACCATTACCACAGCCGGGAACGAGAATACGACAAGGTGATAAATCGCCATTGTCCAACCAGTTTAGTAAATTGAGACTGGTTGCGCCTCGATCCCAACCGATATTTTCCGTTTGGTAAAAGTTTTCCCAGAAATTTTCTCGCTGTGTCTTTTCTTGCATGGGTCATCTCGTAATTAATAAAGAGTATCTGAAGACTAGCAGATCAAGGCGTTTAAAATGGTATTTTTGTTTTAAAGCCAGTATTACAACTAAGGCAAGGCGCAGCAAATAACCCACCCTTCTTGCTTGTGCTAAAGCTGTAAGATCCGCTAAAGCTACTCTAACCTTTTTATC
>CAZDMX010000391.1:0-2769 GCA_964506085.1 uncultured Thiothrix sp.
TTCTGGAAAATGTTGGCTTTATTCGTAGTCACTCTACGGGTGAAGTCAACATTTTACAGAAAACCTTTAGGTTCAGTGCTATAGACATTCGCAGTAGTTTCAACTGCGTTTTTTAGGTTTAAGGGTTCGATTGAGTTGTGCCGCTCTATGTCGTTATTCTTTTACTTTACTTTACTTTAGTGGGTTATTTGTTTATTGCCGATTAGTCGTAAAATAGCAGTGTCTTCAATACGATAAAAAACACGATTAGCAACCTTTCGAGAAGCCAGCACGCCTTTGTCTCTCATGACACCGAGATGTTGTGAAATATTACTTTGGCTGGTACCGACCGATTCAACAATATCTTGCACACTCACTTCTTGTGTACCTAGTTTACATAGAATTTGCAGGCGTAGTGGATGTGCAATAGCTTTTAGTGAACGTGAGGCATCCTCTAGTTCAGTATTGGCTAGTAGTCCTGCATCAAACTTACAGTCTGCGGTAAAATGTGACATTATTGTGCCTATCTTTTTATAATAAGAATATCAGTATACACTAATATACAAATGGTAACATATTTTCATTTTAATAGATAACATAAAATAGCTTATAGTTTAACTAAGTGTTTGTTCTTTTGGCTAATTCAGAGTAATGCTGAGTAGAATAATGGAAGAACTCCCGCTCTTTATTGGTTAGTTTTCGAACTTTTTTTACCGGAGTACCAAGCCACATATAGCCGCTCTCTAATATCTTTCCGGGTGGAACAAGGCTTCCTGCGCCGATCATCACTTCTGTTTCTACGATGGCTCCATCCAGCACGATGGCTCCCATGCCGATAAGACAATTATCTTTAATGGTGCATCCGTGTAGTACCGCTTTATGCCCAACCGTTACGTTATTACCAACCGTTAACGGATAACCCTCTGCTGCAGAAGGCGTGGTGAATGGACTGCCGTGTGTAACATGCAAGACAGATCCATCCTGAATATTGGTGTACTCGCCAATGGTAATGCACTGGATGTCGCCGCGGATAGCAGTCAGAGGCCAGACAGAGCTGTACTTGCCAATCGTGACATTGCCTATAACAACCGCACTTTCATCCACATACACTGTGGGGTGGATGTTGGGAGTATGTTCTTCGAAGTTTCTTATGCTCATAGCTCAATAGCCTTCATGGTGTCTATGGATAGTTCGGATTCATCAGCTAACTCGGCAATGCTTTTGCCAAGAACAGGGTGCATGACATCTGCGGCAATTTCAGCCAAGGGGAAAAGCACAAAACCATAGCGGGTAATTTCATTACGGGGTACATCCATATCTGGATGTAAGATAAGTTGATCATAGAGCAGTAGATCAATATCCAGAGTTCGTGAACTATATTTTTCGCCTTCACGTGTACGCAGGTGGTCGTCTTCAATGACCTTTAGATAGGTTTCAACTTTCTGCGGGATAAGGTTGGTTTCAAATGCTGCGGTCAGGTTTAAAAAAGAATCTCCCTTAAAACCTACGGCTTCAGTTTCGTAAATGGTGGAAAAAATAATATTAGGATAATCTTTCTTGAGGCGAGTTAGGCAAGAACGAATATTTTTTTCACGGTCAATATTGCTACCAATACTTACATAGACAGTCGCCATTATTTACGTCAAATCCTGTGTACGTTCAATAATAACTCCAACCTCTTTAGAGCCAGTCACCGCTCCCGGTTTTCCCAGTGTGATTTTGACCCAAGGCAGGTTGAATTCTTTAAGTAGCAGGGAAGCAATATTTTCAGACAGTGTTTCAACCAGTTGGAATTCGCTTTTTTCTACATAGGCACAGACCAGCTTCGCTACACTTTTATAATTTAAGGTATGTTCAATGCTATCAGATTGTGCCGGAATGCGGTTATCCCAGCCCATTTCAAGGTCTATCCGGATAGGTTGACGAATCCGTCTTTCCCATTCGTAGATGCCAATAAGTGCATTAATGCGGAGATCCTTTATGTAGACTTTATCCATTGCTTATCGTTGGTCGTTTGAGAGAGTGACACTATAACATTAGCATTGTTATTAAGTGAATAAGCGGTAGCTTTAGGGTGTGATTAAAAGTGATGCTTTTGTAGCTTGTGTCGATAATACTTTGAGTCTATAATTAATAAAAATTGTAGTCACAAAGAGGGATATCATATGACCACAGTAGGTATGAGAACATTAAAAGCACAACTTAGTTACTATGTGTCTAAGGCTAAAGCGGGTGAAACAGTTATTGTCACAGAATATGGTAAAGAGGTTGCTGAATTATCACCAATAAGCCGGGAGCGACTGGCTATAGGACAGTTAGCTAAAAAAAACCGCTTACAGTGGAGTGGTAACAAACCGAAGGGTCATTCTGAGATAGTGGTTGAGGATGAAGATGTTTCAACCACTATACTGGATGATCGTCGATGATCTTATATATGGATACCAGTAGCTTGGTGAAGTGTTATATTGACGAAAACCACTCACATCTAGTGAGGTATTGGTCAAATCAAGCAGAAATTCTAGCCACATCGCGTATCGCCTTTCCTGAAATGTTATCCGCTTTGACTCGCAGAAAAGCTCAGGGAGATATTGCTGAACGAGATTATAGTCAATTGATAGCACAGTTTGATGGAGACTGGCCGGATTATGCTGTTCTGGATATCAATGAAAAGCTGGCTGGCAAGTTGGTGATCAAGCATGGGCTTAGAGGGTTTGATGCTGTACATCTTGAAGCGGCTTTAGCGCTACAAGACAGTTCAAATGGGATTCAGCTAGCTTTTACGTCATTTGA
>CAZDMX010000392.1:0-2764 GCA_964506085.1 uncultured Thiothrix sp.
TGAACTCAAATACCCAGCTCGGTTATTTTCCGAGATAGGGTGTTTCTTCCCAGTCCTAATAAATCAGCCGCTTCTTTCTTTTTTCCATTAGAAATCTTCAATGCGGCTTTGATCATAATACTTTCATAAAGCGGCGTTGTGACATCTAATAAATGATCTGCACCGTTACTAAGTTGGGTGATCGCATAATTAGACAAAGCTTGTTCCCAGTCTGTTGACTTTATTTCGGGAGCATTCTCGAAGTACTCGGCAGGAAGATCATCTCTGGAAATGTCTTTGCTGGTAACCATCACTGTCAGCCAGCGAGCTGTATTTTCAAGTTGTCGAATATTGCCAGGCCAGTGATGGGCTTGTAAGTATTTCATCGCACTTTCATCACAGCTTTTAGCTTCCACATCCAGTTCTTGCGAAGACTGTTTTAAGAAATATTCTAATAGCAAAGGAACATCTTCAGGACGTTCTCTCAATGCAGGTGAGTGAATGTTAATAACATTTAAACGATGGAATAAATCTTCCCTGAACAAATGATCTTTGACGCGTTGTTGCAGGTTTTGATGGGTTGCTGCAATCACCCGAACATTTACTTTTAAGGGAGTATGACCACCGACACGATAAAATTCACCATCTGCTAACACACGTAGTAAACGTGTTTGCAATTCTGCGGGCATATCACCAATTTCATCAAGAAACAGAGTGCCCTCATCTGCCTGTTCGAAGCGGCCTTTACGTTGGGCATGTGCTCCCGTAAAGGCTCCTTTTTCATGCCCAAATAATTCCGACTCTAATAGATCAGCAGGAATGGCGGCCGTATTAATCGCAATAAATGCTTTGCCGTCACGCGGACTATGGGTATGTAAAGCCTTGGCGATTAATTCTTTTCCGGTGCCGGATTCCCCGGTGATTAATACGGCAATACTAGATTTTGATAGCTTGCCTATTGCGTGGAATACTTTTTGAATGGCAGCTGACTTACCAATGAAATCCTGATTAGCGATATTATTCGTTTCTGGCTGAGCTTCTTGAGCGGTAGTTTGTTCACGATGTTCAATGGCGCGCTTGGCAACATCAACCGCTTCGACAATATCAAAAGGCTTGGGCAGATATTCAAAGGCACCTGCTTTAAATGCGTTTACCGTAGTATCCAGATCAGAATGTGCCGTCATAATAATAACGGGTATTTCAGAGTAGTCATCTTGCAAAGTATCAAGAAACACTAGGCCATCAGTACCTGGCATACGGATATCACTGAAAATAATAGCAGGTTGAGTTCTCTTTAATGAAGACAGGGCATCATCAGCATTACTGAATGTTTTTACAGAAATAGATTCACGCGCCAAAGATTTCTCAAGTACCCATCTTATAGATTTGTCGTCATCAACGATCCATACTTCATTTTCTGCATAGCTTTTCAGGTGATCCTTCACAGAACTCGTAACATTGCTTTTTGTATTACTACTGTCACTCATGTTTAGGACCTATGGGTATAATAATAGAAAAGCTCGTTTTTCCGGGAGCAGACTTAAACTCAATCAGCCCATTATGTTGGTTTATTAACGACTGTGCGATGGAGAGACCTAATCCTGTGCCATCAGCATGACCACTAATCATGGGATGAAATATCTTACTCTGTAATTCACTAGGGATTCCTTTACCATCATCAATGACTTCTGCAAAAAGTACCAGAGGGTGATTTTGTCGGCGTATGGTGAAATTACGCAAAACACGGGTTTTTAACAAGATATGTCCAGTGTCCGATAATGACCTGACTGCATTATTGAGAAGATTAAGAACAACCTGAACCAGTTGATCACGATCAGCCCTTATATCTGGGATGCTTGGGTCGTAATCAGTGCTTATAGTTAGCCCGCTCGGTAATTTAGCAACCGTTACTTGTCGTGCATATTCAAGTACTTCATGTATATTAACAAGTAACTTTTGTGGTGCATGGTGAGAACCCAGCATGTTATCTACCAGCTTGCTTAAACGATCAGCCTCAGAAATGATAATTTGAGTATATTCTCTTACCTCAGCCCCTGAAAACTCAAGTTCTAGTAATTGAGCTGCACCACGTAAACCTCCCAAGGGGTTTTTAATCTCATGAGCAATGCCCCGCAACATACTCTGGTTAGTAGCTTGTGCATCTATTAGATGGACTTCACGAGCAATACGCATTTGCCGATCCACCCGGTTTAGCTCAAATAACAATCCAGTCATTGTTTCACCCTCAAGAAGTGGGGTGATAGCGTAGTCCACATTAATAACTTTATGACCATGCAAAGTGATTTCAGCCTCACGTGTGACATGTAGTTGCTGATGGGTAAGTGTTTTTTCGATATGCCTATCAAGTTGAACACTGGATATGAATGAACGGATTGAAAGGCCTTGAATATGAGCAAAACTGCTGCCCACAAATTCCTCGGCGGCATGATTCATGTACTGAAGATGCAAATCAATGTCCGTAACCAAAACAGCATTAACCAGAGAACCAAGAATTTTAGGTGGCGAGATAGGCATTATAAAATGACATGAAGAGTATATGAGTTTCAGTTTAGCAGGCTTTCGGCAAGTCTGACTATTCGTAGCCTTGTCCACAATCGGTAGTGGGTTAAATCTGTTGTTTATAACAGCTAAACTCTATGTTCCACACCCTTCGACAAGCTCAGGATGTCGCTTCAAGGTTTGTCCGAGCATCCTGAGCTTAGTCGAAGGGTCAGGGCTGTTCAATACTAACTGGAAGTGAGACTTCAGTCTCGCCAATGCTTCT
>CAZDMX010000393.1:0-2750 GCA_964506085.1 uncultured Thiothrix sp.
GTTGTGGCAATAACGTGGAGTTTTCTAAAATCTATAAATTAATAGTCTTGCAAAAAATTCAGGATAAGTAACGTGCAAGTTATTTCATGCACGTTCCTGAGTAATGGATGGTTCTTGTGGAGAGTAATGAGAATTGTAGACCTGATCAAGCACAGCGGATCAGGCAAGTCGAAGTAGATAGCATTGCCTGACCCACTTCGTTTGATCAGGCCTACTTATTCTTTATAAATATTGTTAATAGAGGAAACACAGAGTGTTGATCCTCATTGGAAATTATTGGCTCTTGATGTAGTTCTTAATATCTTTAGGAGAGATGTTGCCAGACTGCATGGCCTTTAACTCACCATTAGGAGCGAAAATTAAATAGGTAGGTGCACCAATCATTGGTTTTTTTGCAACTTTACGGACGTATTGATCAAACTCGAATCTGTTCGTTAAGATGGTAGGAAAGTTAATTTTGAAGCGGTCGATAAAGCGCTGTGCTTTTGATTTGTTGCCATCAAGCGAAACGCCAATTAGTTTTGCATTAGGAAATGTTCCCTTGGCTTTTACAAGCTCAGGCATTGTCTTCTTGCAGGTACCACATTCTGAGTGCCAAGCTTCAACAATCAACCATTGTCCTTTGCCAACGTAGTTAGATACATTAGAAGGATTGCCGCTCATATCTGTCATGGCAGAAGCATTAGTGGTTAGAAATGAAAGGCTGAATAAAAGTATGCTGGCTAGGGTTGCTTTATAGCTGGGGCTCATAAATGTTTCCATTGCATTGTTGTGGTGAATTAATATTAATATATAAGTATATTAGTTAATTCTTATCTATTTACGGGTGCAATTTATCACTGAAATTGACAAATATCAAAATAAATATTTTAAGCACCCTATCATTTTTATTTATGACCGTGCTTTAAAATAGGATAAGTGGAATGATTGATAAGAAACGCTGCAAAAAAACCAGTATTCTATTTTATGTGTGCTATATATAAAGTATGTTGTAAATATCTGACAATCCTTTGTCAGTGTACGTGTCCTCAATCTTATAAAAGATTTATTAGGGGGCGGTTTGTTTATGAGAAGTTACTGCAAGTTGCTCTGGTATGCGCCTATTCCCGATCAATAGATTAAATAGCTACGGTTACCTTTGTTGATCTAAATGGGCATAAATCAGAATTACTTACGTTAGCTTCCTGTTCTCAAGTAGTTACCTAAGCTTTAAATCTAATGAGATTGTTTGATTAATCTAGATATTAAGGGAACATCTATGAATAAATTACCAACCAAGGAAACATCAGTATCTAATTCTCGTCGTCAACTTTTGCTCTTCCCCTTTGCTATTTTAGCTAGCCATTTGCTACCAACTTCTGTCATTGCAGCTGAGCCTGATGCTATTACAACAAGAAAGGTGGAGGAAGGTTGCCCTTTAAATAGTGGCGGTACTTCTCTGCTAAATACACAATGGCGTATTCATTCGGTTTACGGAAATATTATCCCACGGGCAGCTAAGATCAATATGAAAGTGAATCAGCACTCATTAACAGGTCTATCGGGTTGTAATACGTACTCGGCATCTTTTCAACAAGTAGGAAATACAGGTTTTCGAGTCTCTAAGATCAATAAAGGTGCTAAAGGGTGTCAAGTTATCCGCCCCGTAAAAGGCGGCCGAACAATTAATCTTGGCGATCTTGAGGGAGGATATTTGCGTACCTTACAGAGAATGGGAAGTGTCCAACATGTAAATAATCAATTGGTTTTTTACAATCGTAGTGGTGCTAAGGGAATAATAATGACACCTTTGTAACCGTTAGGGCATCTCTATTAATTGCCTTTTCGACCGATTCCTGCGTTGGATCATTTTTTGCGATCCTCATGTACCCTTGTACACTGCGGTTCTCAAAAAATGATTCCGCCTTGGACTCGAACGAAAATTCTAATTAATAGAGGTATCTGTTAGTGATTGTTTATTGGAGTACTAGGAGCTTGTCCGAGAACATGAGCCGTAGCGAGGGAAAGCTGATTTGAGCTAGATTTTTCATCAATTTAAGGCGAATAGTCATTCTGCATACGCTTTTAAGTCATTTGCAAGCAAAGCACTAAATATTTAACGCAAATTGAGGGAAAATATAGTCAAATTCAGCTTTTCCGCAGTAGGCTCACTGTTCTCGGACAAGCTCCTAGGTGTCACTTAGTTTCTCTATCAGGGTGTCGTGCAATAATTTTAGCTTCTCTTCATCAAGAATTGGCTTGTTATCAGACCCGGTAAGATAAAAAATATCTTCTGCTTCCTCTCCAAGAGTTGTAATGCGCGCCCCTACAATCCTAAATTTAAGCTCGTAGAATATCCGGCTGAGTTTTGCTAATAGTCCGGGAAAGTCGAGGGTTCTTAAGGTGATTCGGGTTTGTTGTCTTTCATGGTCTTGTTCAATACTTATTTGTGTTTTTACATCAAAGGCCTTTAATAAGCGGGGAATTCTGTATTGGTAATCCTGATTAGAGGGTGCACCTGTTATTTCATTACGAAGTGCGTTTATTAGTAGGACCTGGTTCTCGTCATCTGTGAGCGGTTGGTTTTCCTGACCAAGAAGATGTAGGGTTTCTAATGAAAATCCGTTCGGAGTTTGCATAATATTTGCTGCAACAATATTAATATTGAGCTTTCCAAGAACAGCTGTTGTTTGCGCAAAAAGTTCGTCTGAACCATGGGTATAGATGAATAAGATAGTGATATTCCTGTTTTCATCTTGACGAAGCTGGAT
>CAZDMX010000394.1:0-2747 GCA_964506085.1 uncultured Thiothrix sp.
TTTTTTAGGATGATATAAATTATTGCCCCAAACCCTTCCAAATAGGCCTATCCGCAGGAGGTGCTATGCTGGGTTGTTGATGCGTCGAAGGCATAGTAGAGGGAGCAATTGAAGGCGTAATAACAGGGGCTGGAGCACAATGCCTTTTTCGTTTAGGGATATTGTTCTTGGAAAATGGTAGCGATATAGCATGACCACAACGGCTGTTGTACAACTGTCCCGAATCTTTATCTATTTTAATCCAACGAATGCCTTTGGGTTTTTTAGGCTTAAAAGGCTTAGTTGGCAAGATACGCATCATATCTGCCCATACCCGCAAGGCTCCCGAGCTGCCTGTTAAATTCGTTGGCTTGTTATCATCTCTACCCACCCAGACAGTCATCACATGTTGGCCGGTGAATCCGGCATACCAGCTATCACGTTTATTATTGGTGGTGCCTGTTTTACCGGCAGAGTTTTTCCATTTAGGTAGTACCGTAGATAAATACTTCGCTGTACCATTACGGGTAATCTGATTCATCGCATAGGTAATTTGATAAACCGATTCTGGAGAAGCTACCTGCTTCACATTAAGCGGATATCGCTTAAGGTTTTTACCGTAAGAATCCATGACATTACGGATACCTTTCAAGGGTGTATACGTGCCTTCAGATGCAAGGGTCTGGAACATTTGTTGCACCTCAACTGGAGCCAATTCTGATGTGCCTAGCAAAATAGAGGGATAAGGAAGAATATCAGAAGTAACACCCAAGTCATGCATCATTTGAATCACATTATCTAAACCTGTTTGAATACCTATACGTACCGTCGGTGTGTTTCTCGATAAAATGAGTGCTTTGACCAGTAGTACACCACCCATATTACGATGATCATAGTTCCTTGGTTTCCAGTATTCACGACCAACCTTTACCACAACAGGCGCATCACTTATCCGTGTTGACAGATTAAACTTTCGCGAACGCTCTAGTGCGGCCAGATATATAGCAGGCTTTACCACAGAACCAATCTGTCGCTTTGCATATAACGCCCGATTGTAGCCTTCTAGACGTGAGTCTGTACCGCCGACCATAGCCAGTACTTCACCATCCTGTACATTGCTTATCACCATCGCTGCATTAAGTTCACCTTTGCGCATCCGGTTTCCGCGCTCAAGTTTACGCACTCTATTACGCACTACTTTTTCAGCCTGAAGCTGAATAATCGGATCCATCGCGGTGAAAATCAATAAGCCTTCGTTGTGTAAATCTTCTTCCTGATAATCACGCCGTAGCTGGTGTTTCACCAACTCCAGATAGGCAGGAAAAGGATTTTTAGCTGAAGGTCTGGATTTTGACACTCCCACGGGTTTCTGCTTGGCGACCGCAGCTTGTTCTAGACTCATAACACCTTCGCGAGCCATTACATCCAGCACTAAGTTGCGGCGTTTTTTTGCCCTGTTAGGATAACGTCTAGGGTTATAATAGGAGGCTCCTTTTGCCATCCCAATCAACAAAGCAACCTGATCGGATTTTAATTCCTTGAGAGGGATGCCAAAATAAAACTGTGAAGCCAAGCCAAAGCCATGAATGGCGCGTTGTCCGTTTTGTCCAAGATAAATCTCATTCATATAAGCTTCTAGTAATTCATCTTTTTCATAATGAACCTCTAGCAACACAGCCATGGTAGCTTCATTGGCTTTACGTTTGTATGACTGTTCATTGGTTAAAAAATAATTTTTGACCAGTTGTTGAGTCAAGGTACTTCCTCCTTGCACTTTTTTACCTTCTTTAATGTTAGCCAAAATAGCGCGAAGAATAGAAGTCGGATTAATACCAAAATGGTTGTAGTAGTTTTTATCTTCAACTGCTATCAAACCTTCTGTTAGTAGTGGCGGAACGTCCGTTAGGCGTACTAGAACACGATCTTCATTATGTGAAGGATAGAAGTTACCAATCAAAATCGGCTCAAGTCGCATCAGCGTTAGAGGTGATTTAGCATTGGCATTTTTCAATGATGTAACACGACCATTACTCCCCAGAGTAATACGGATTAAGCGTTCTGGTTCAAGATCTTCTGCAAATTGGAATCCCCGTGTATGAATCAGAAAACTGTTGCCATTTTTACTATATTCACCCGTTGATGAAAGATCTTTTGTTTTACGATATCGTAAAAGGTGCAACTCTTTTTCCAGATCTCGCGCAAACAGCGTTTTTCCTTCATACAACTCCAGAGGACGAGCAAATACCCGGGCAGGTAACGACCAGCGCTTGCCTTCAAACTGGCGAGTGACTTTTTCATCTTGTTTCAATACATACGCAGCTGCAAGCAATGCTCCGACAATAATAGCCACAAAGAATACAACACGAAGAATTCGTAATAATCCCACTATAATGCTAAAGATTATTTTTAGTGCCGAAGAGCCAGTAGCCTTTGGCTCATCATGGTTTGATACATCTGTGTGTTCAGACAAAATTCAAAATTCCGTTAATGTTATTTTTATAGCTTTATGCAAATGATTAAGACTTAAGAAAACTCAAATTAAGTCAAATGACACTGGATGTGAGGCTTCAAGCCTCGCCTAACGTACTGAAAACAAGCTACGAATTTGCGAGCCTGAAGGCTCACCTCCAGAAAATGTGACTTAATCAGTGTTTCATCAAGGATACTCTGATTAAGAATCTCCAAGGAAACAAAAGTTTCAAAAGCTATTATAGACTGCTTTATTAACAAGACAATATCGAACATCTTGATTCTTTGTCTTTTTATCA
>CAZDMX010000395.1:0-2735 GCA_964506085.1 uncultured Thiothrix sp.
CTTCTCTTCCTCTGTTCCCGCTGCACGATCTTGCTGATTGCTGAATAGTGCAAGTCAAGCTGGTTTTCAATCCGGCCCCGTTGTTTCTGAGGACATAATACCTATTTCTTCAAAGAGCGGCGAGTTGTCCACCGGGCGGTGAAATAGCTATTGTGTCCCTAGTTCCGTTTCACCAAACTTCGAACGACCATTCAAGGCGATACCGCTTGACATTCGCTTGAATCTCCTGTAATATACAACAAAGGAATATGACAGAATAACAAGATATAAGTAGGGCATGCGGGAGAGACCCGTTGAGGGCACCGAAGGGGCAAGCCATAGGGGCTGACAGCTCTATGGGCGAAACTCTCAGGTAAGAAGGACCGTATGCTCCGAGATCTCCCTGGAGAGTCCGCAAGGACACCGAAGGGGCAAGCCTTAATTAGCGTTTGAGGTGAATCTCTCAGGTACAAAGTACAGGGGGAACGGTGGACAGCAGGTTAATATTGCCCACCGTTCCTCCTTTTGCTTAAGAGGCAATGATGATCTCGACCCGGTCCGGGGACAAAGGAGGCAGAGCGAAAGTGTCAGATTTACTGAGGGTTCAGGATAAGCTACAAACTAAAATTTTGGAAAAACTAAACTATTACAAGAAAAGGGGGGTCCATGGTTTAGTGATGATGCGGAGAATGATTTGAAATTAATTTTGAGGCTTTTGTAGGATTATAATTGAAAGGAGAATAATAATGGATTTTTTAAAAAAAGGAATTGACAAAGAGATTTTTTGGGTTTCTATTGTTCTTGCGGCAGTTTTTGTTTTTTTAACAATTCTTCTGCCAGAGCAAGCCAGTGCCGCTTTTAATGCAGCGATGGGGTTTCTTACTGCTTATTTTGGCTGGGCTTATCTTCTTAGTGTAGTGTTATTTCTAGTATTTTGCTTGGCACTTGCTTTAAGTAAGTTCGGGAGGATTAAACTCGGCAAAGTTGATGAGAAACCGGAGTACTCTACTATTGCCTGGTTTTCCATGTTATTTAGTGCTGGTATGGGGATTGGACTAGTATTCTGGGGAATTGCTGAACCAATTTTTCATTTTGGTGGTCCACCTGTCGGAGAAGCAGGTACTGCTTTGGCGGCCGAACAGGCGATGAGAATAACTTTTTTTCACTGGGGTTTGCATGCGTGGGCAATATATATAGTTGTAGGAATGGCCTTAGCTTACTTTTGCTATAGAAAAGGGAAACCTTTTTTGATCAGTTCCACATTTGCACCTATTCTAGGAGATAATGGTACTAGGGGCGGTGTTGGTAAAGCTATTGATATTCTAGCTGTCATTGCTACTGTTTTTGGAGTTGCAACTTCTTTGGGATTAGGTGCTATGCAGATAACTACAGGTTTATATTTAATGTATGGTATTCCAGATGTAATTTTGACAACTATGCTGGTTATTGTTGTGTTCACTGTGCTTTTTACTATTTCTGTCGTAACAGGTATTAACAAAGGTATTAAGTATTTAAGTTATACTAACATGACTCTGTCTGTCATTTTTTTGCTGTTCTTTCTGTTTTTTGGTCCTACTAGATTTCTTTTGAACTTGTTTGTGACAACGATAGGAGGTTATATACAAAATCTAATTCCGATGAGTTTGTTTGCAGATCCATTCGGGATTGTTGCCGCACACACCGGCTGGGATTGGTTGGGTGGTTGGACAATTTTCTACTGGGCTTGGTGGATTGCCTGGGCTCCTTTTGTAGGTTCCTTTATCGCACGTATTTCACGAGGACGTACTGTCAGGGAGTTGGTAGTCGGTGCTTTGATTGCTCCTGTGTTTATGAGCTTTATTTGGTTAACTGTTTCTGGAGGATCGGCAATCTATATTGACTTGTTTGGTCCAGGCGGAATAACGGAGGCGGTATTTGCAGACGTGGCTTCGGCGTTTTTCGTCACTTTAGGACATTTCCCTGTGCCTGCGCTTTTTTCTTTCTTAGCAACACTAATGATTGCAACCTATTTTATTACTTCCGCTGATTCTGCTACCCTTGTCAGTGCCATGTTGACTTCAGGTGGTGAGGTTAATCCTGACATAAAGTTGAGGATAGTTTGGGGAATTATTAAAGGTGCTACTGCTGCAGTACTTCTCTATGTAGGAGGATTGCAAGCTTTGCAGACAGCGTCTATTGTTGCGGCCTTTCCTTTTATGATAATAATGTTGTTTATGATGTATTCTTTGTATAAAGCTTTTGCTCAAGAGAAAGAGATATAGGGAAAAACTTTGCGAAAGGAGTGAGCTTTCCTGGAACAGATAATCATCACTAATAACCCACTGGTTGCAGAAAAATATGAGAGTTTATTCTTGACAGATAGTTCTGTTGAGGAAGTATTGACTAAAGTGCGGGATATGGTCCATCAAGGGCATGAGTTGGTAAGTCATCCTTTGGCGGCGAGCCTGCGGATGCTGTTTTCTCCGTATCGCTCGCTTATTGTGGGTAAGAAAAACAAGAAAGTCGATTTTGAGTATGCAGAGATTATCGAAGATAGTATCACCAAATATAAAAGACATATGGCGATAAGAGTGGGAGATAAAACAAACAGTGATGATTATCAAAAGGTTGATCTGTTGCTTTTAGAAGTTGCTTTGCATGGATGAACAAGGTAAGTGGCAATAGGAAAGGGGACACGATAACCTCGTCAGCCATCGTGTTCCCTACATCTGTAACAGGTAAGTGTTTCCAAAAAACTCAAAAAAGGCTTGACAGCA
>CAZDMX010000396.1:0-2734 GCA_964506085.1 uncultured Thiothrix sp.
CTTGATATACATACGTGTCGAATGAATTCGACCCTACAACCATCCAAAAACCAAGGTACTTTAGGCTTTCAAAAAGCCGTGTATTTCGACAACCTAGGCAAGCCCTCAAAGAGCTTGTTCGAAAACTAGAACCGCTCGGTTTTTTCGTACCTCAAAAGCGGAATATGAGTCGCCTCAGTTATCCGGAGCAGGGCTTACTTCTGTATTTTCCTGTTCGTCTTGTTCTGTCTGCTCAGGATTTAAAATAACTTGATAAAAAGTTTCACCTTTTTTTATCATACCAAAATCATTTCTGGCTCTCGATTCTATGGCTTCAGTACCTCCCTGAAACTCTTGAATTTCAGCTTCAAGCTTACGGTTATCTTCTTGCTTTTGTTTATTTGATGTAGATAATGTTTCAATCTGATCTTGCATATGCCAAATCTGCTGAAAGCCGCCACTACCAATCCATAGCCTTCCTATCAGGAAGACTAAAATAATACCAAAAAGAAGAGTGAGAATTCTTATCAAACCTATTTCCGTTTATCAATGACTAATTATAGTAAGGGACGGCGCAATAATAGTTGTGGTGCGTTAATACGTTACAGATATTTAAACGCAGACTTTCCAGCATAGCTTGCCGCTGAGCCTAATTGCTCTTCAATACGCATCAATTGATTGTATTTTGCCACACGATCAGAACGCGACAAAGAACCTGTTTTTATCTGTCCTGCATGGGTAGCAACTGCTAAATCTGCAATCGTTACATCTTCCGTTTCACCCGAACGATGTGAAATAACAGCAGTGTAACCCGCATCATGCGCCATTTGGATCGCTTGCAGTGTTTCTGTCAGAGTTCCGATCTGGTTAAATTTGATTAAGATAGAATTAGCGATTTCTTTATCAATACCTTGTTTGAAAATAGAGGTATTGGTCACAAATAAGTCATCACCCACTAATTGTATTTTATCACCCAGTTTCTCAGTCAACAGCGCCCAACCGTCCCAATCGTCTTCGGCTAGGCCGTCTTCAATAGTGATAATGGGGTATTGATCAACCCAACCCGCTAAGTAATCGACGAAGCCAGCGGCATCATAGGTTTTTCCTTCGGAAGCCAGTACGTATTTACCTTCTTTATAGAACTCAGAACTCGCACAATCCAGTCCTAACCAAATATCTTCCCCAGCCTTAAAACCAGCTTGTTCAATCGCTTCCAGAATAACTTCAATAGCGGCTTCATTAGAGGGTAAATCAGGTGCAAAACCACCTTCATCTCCTACTGCTGTATTCATACCTTTATTGCTCAATACAGATTTCAAACTATGGAAAATTTCCGCACCATAACGTACCGCTTCTGTAATACTGCTGGCACCTGCTGGTACAACCATGAACTCCTGAATATCAACGCTATTGTCGGCATGTTCACCACCGTTAATAATATTCATCATCGGTACGGGCATAATGAATTCATCACTTTTTCCAAGATGACGATATAACGGCTGATCATTCTCTGTGGCTGCGGCATGTGCTGTAGCTAAAGAAACCGCTAGCAATGCATTAGCACCCAGACGGCTTTTATTATCCGTACCATCTAGTTCGATCATCTTCACATCTACAGCAGCTTGATCTTGTGCATCCATGCCTTTCACAGCATCAGCAATCTCAGTATTTGCATTATTTACCGCGTTAAGTACGCCCTTACCCAAGTAACGAGAGCTGTCACCATCACGTAATTCAATGGCTTCTCTAGCGCCTGTGGAAGCTCCCGATGGAGCTACTGCTCGACCCACTGCTCCATTAGCTAAGGTAATATCCGCTTCAACAGTTGGATTGCCCCGAGAGTCAATAACCTCTCTGGCGCGCACTTGTACGATTTCTGACATGATGTCTCCAGTATTCTAATTTTAAATTTTTGATAAAAAACCAGTCAGAATTATGTCCCTAATCTAACTGGTTTTATAAAAAGTGATTACAGCTCATTTTCCACAAAGGGATGAGACTTAACGATTTCGTCTAATGCTTTCAGAGTCTCCAGCAAAGTCTTCATTTTATCAAGTGGCCATGAGTTTGGCCCATCGCTTAAGGCTTCTGCCGGGTTAGGGTGTGATTCCATAAACACCCCTGAAACTCCAGCGGCTATCGCTGCACGAGCTAGCACAGGCACATGCTCTCGTTCACCACCCGAGCAGGAACCCTGTCCACCGGGTAATTGCACCGAATGTGTCGCATCAAAAACAACGGGGCAGTTAGTATCTCTCATTACTGCTAGACTACGCATATCGGATACTAGGTTATTGTAACCAAAGGAATATCCGCGCTCACAAACCAGTATCTGCTCATTCCCTGTTGCCTTAGCTTTATCAACAACATTACCCATATCCCAAGGTGCAAGAAACTGACCTTTTTTGATATTGACTGCAATACCTTGCGAAGCCACATTCTGGATAAAGTTGGTTTGGCGACACAAAAATGCAGGTGTCTGCATAACATCAACCACTGAAGCGACTTCATCCAGAGGCGTATCTTCGTGCACGTCTGTTAAAATAGGAACTTCTAGTTCCGTTTTTACTTTTTCTAATATGCGTAGACCTTCTTCTATGCCAGGGCCGCGAAAACTACTATGAGAAGAACGATTGGCCTTATCAAAAGAAGATTTAAATATAAATGGAATAGATAATGCTTCGGTAATTTCTTTCAGTTTTTCAGCTGTAGACATAGTAAGTGCTTCAGACTCGACCACGCATGGCCCTGAAAT
>CAZDMX010000397.1:0-2727 GCA_964506085.1 uncultured Thiothrix sp.
TTTATCTTCAGCACTCTAGCCATTCTCGCTACGTTTCAACTGAGTTTTTTAGGTTTAATAAAATATCAGCTTCATGGTCGGTAAATAGTGGAAGGAAGTGTGGTTGTCGTAGACACAGCCTAAGAAATCAATGGAATCAGCATGAAATATTACGAAAATGAATGGATCTATATTGAACAGGAAGAATCCAATATCCCTTGGTTAAAAATATTTGCTCAGCAAGAAGCCAGGGAATTGACCGATTGCAATGCGGAAACTCAGCAGGAAATTTTTCGTGTGTTGTTAATCCTTGAAAAAGAAATGCTCAGCTACTTTAATCCTGAAAAGATTAATATTGCTTCCTTTGCTAATTATTTGCCCAAGGTACATTGGCACATCATGGCAAGATATAAAGATGATAGTCATTTTCCAGAGCCTATGTGGGGTACAAAACAGCGTGAGGCTGACTTACAAATACCTTCTATTGAATATTTCTTAAAGCAACTACCTGTCATCTTGGCAAACAAACAATAAGTATATTATTAATTGCTTATGTATAAACAATCATTTAGTCTCCTTTGTAAATTTTAAGTCAGAGGCTCCCCAAATGAAACGAAATAGTTTGATGCTAAGCGTGTTGATATTTGCTGTTGTTACAGTAGGTTTTCCCATTCATGTGTTGAGTGATGACAACGTGAAAGTATCACTTGATACTGATACAGCCAACGCTGAAAAAAAGAAAGAGCCATCAACAGATAAAGAAACATCAGAGAAAAATGAAAAGCAAAATAAAAACGATGGACTAGAGGCTGACAAATCAGCTAAAGCAACATCATCCACGAAAGATGTGGAGTCTTTTAATAATGGTTTGTTTTCACTAGTAAGTGAGATGATGGAAGATGAAGCCTTACAAGAAGAAGACCAGGAAAAAGAAGACTTAAAGAGCTTAAAGTAGTTGCTTATTTATGCATTTCATCATGCTTCTTCATTACAGCCATTATAAAAAGAACGATGGCTGCAACAACAAAACCATAGATAACATAGTAACTCTCTGGCCAGTAGTCGATTACAGGCTTGGCATAAAAAATAATATGTGTCGTTTCTTCACCATAAGCGAGTTGCAAAAGGGTGATGGTGAGGATTAAAGATAGTTGACTAATTCTTGATGTGAATAACATTTTAATAAGCCCTTGATTTCCCGAATGAGTTTACAGCTCAGGAGCCTTTCTGGCAAATTCCTCCCGTTGATTTCGAAAACCAGTTATTTTTTTAACAAAAAATATAGATCGTGACTTGAAAGTACTGAGAGTTTCCCCCATTTATTGGTCAACCAAATCTGAATAAGCGAGACCCTTGTTTGAACCTAAAAAACGCAGTTGAATCACAGAAATCCATGCAAGCTACTAATGCGCCTAGCAAATTGCAAAAGCACATCATTATCTTACATGTCTTTTCTGCGCTCAACTGCGTTTTCTAGGTGTCAATAATGAATTCAGATAATTAGTATGACTTGGAGACTCTTTGCCGATGAAAGATAAACGTGACGATGACTTAATTGATTCACAGGATGCTGTTAATAAAAAAACAGATGATATTGAACAAGAAACAGTAGAAGAAGAAAGTGAGCAAGCTGAAAGAAGTCCACAGGAAGTAGAATTAGAAGAAGCCCAAGAAAAAGCGGATGAAAACTGGGATAAATTTGTGCGCTTGCAGGCAGAAATGAACAACATGCGCCGTAGAAATGAAAAACAGGTAGCCGATGCTCATAAATTTGCAGTTCAAAAATTTGCAGAAAGCTTGTTACCCGTTGCCGATAGCCTCGAAATGGGAATGGCAGCAGCAGGTGATGTAGAAAAAATCCGTGAAGGTATGGATTTGACCTTAAGGGTTTTATTGGATGCTTTGCATAAGCACAAAGTTGAAGTGGTCAGCCCAGAAGGTGAAACCTTTAATCCGGATTATCATCAAGCAGTCTCTATGCAGCCTGGAGATGGTCAAAAAGACAATGAAGTGATTTCGGTGATGCAAAAAGGTTATACCTTAAATGGTCGGCTCATTCGTCCCGCGATGGTAGTAGTTTGCAAGAACTAGCATTAGAAATAAATAAAATACTTGGTTGAAAAAACTAAAAGCACCCACACTTTTTGTGTCAATCGAAAGAAATATTGTTAAATAGAACAGTTAAGAAATAGTTGGAGATTCATATGGGACATATTATAGGAATAGACTTAGGTACAACGAATTCGTGCCTAGCAGTAATGGAAGGTGACAAGCCAAAAGTTATTGAAAATGCTGAAGGTGAACGTACTACCCCTTCCATCGTTGCCTATGGTGATGAAATTTTAGTAGGGCAACCTGCCAAAAGACAAGCGGTAACTAACCCTGAAAACACCATTTTTGCGGTTAAGCGTTTGATTGGTCGTACTTTTGATGAAAAAGCCGTACAAAAAGATATCAAGCTTGTACCTTACAAAATTGTAAAAGCGGATAACGGCGATGCTTGGGTTGAGGCAAACGGCAAGAAAATGGCACCACCAGAAGTGTCTGCTCAAATCCTAAAGAAAATGAAAAAAGATGCAGAAGCGTATCTAGGTGTCGAAGTCACAGAAGCCGTTATTACGGTTCCTGCTTACTTCAACGACTCACAACGTCAAGCCACTAAGGACGCGGGTAAAATCGCTGGTTTAGAAGTGAAGCGTATTATCAATGAGCCTACAGCGGCGGCACTTGCTTTCGGAATGGATAAAG
>CAZDMX010000398.1:0-2726 GCA_964506085.1 uncultured Thiothrix sp.
TTGGGAGTGTTAAGATCAAGCACCACACAACGTCGCACAAAGGCTGCGGGGAGTTCTCTTTCATCATTGGTGGTGATCATCACCAATGGTGGGTTTTGTGCTTGCATGGAAACAGGGTCGTCTAACCACGGCACGGTGAACGCACCATTGCCTAGTGTTTCTAGTAGATCATTGGGGAGGTCGGTTTCTGCCTTGTCTATTTCGTCGATGAGAATAACCGCGCCGTCTTTAGGTTGCCATTGTTTTTCTTCTCCCTGTTCGTCTGTTAGTACGGGCTTTTGTTTTGCTTTGCCTTTGTGTCCTTCTGTATCAAAGATTTTGCTGGCACTTTGCCAGTTGAAAATCCACCAAAGTGTACCAGGGGTTAGGTATTTGAGCGGGTTGAGCCAGTCTTTTACCTTATCTTTATCTTTTTTATCCGCATCATTCAGCAGGACACTGGCAGCCTGAGCATCAGCCAGCCGGGCAACGGCATCGAAGTGGTAGTGTAAATTCTGGCTTTCACTACGTGAGTTCACCACTTCGGATAAAAACACTCTGCCCCAACAATGTGCCACGGCTCGCGCAAGCTGGCTTTTGCCTGAGCCTGTTTCACCTCGAATCAGTAGTGGGCGTGAGGCGAGGTAGGCGGTTTGTATGGCATCGATACTGGCTTGTTCAAACTGATGTTCAGTGGCTGACCATGTGCCTGTTTTTGGGAGGGTGATGGGGGTTGTTGGGAGTGTTTTCATGCCTAGTCTCTATAAGTTGACCAAAAATCGTTGATATGCCATTCGTAATCGCGCATCTTTTGCTATTACTAATTCTGATTTACTAGCCGCTGTTAATTTAATGATAATCAATGCAGGGAGCGCTCTCCTGAGTTCATGTAAAAGGACTGGATCATTTAGGTAACTATAGCTTTCATTATCAGGCAGTAATAAAAAATAGTGCTCTTTAGTTTGCAATAGCTGATCATTAAAAGCTTCTATTTCGTCATCATCTATTTCCTTTCTACTACCCTGTTCATCTAATGCTCTGTATGGGGAACCAGGAAACACATGGTTATAAATGTGGGCAATAAGACCTCGCACTATTTTACTATTTTTATTACTCCATGAAGCTTGTTTTGTAGGTACTTTCACCTTGCCATGACTTTCTACCTTAGAACTACCCGGCTCTGCACGGAGACGTTGAAAGGTCTGAGACACCATTGCACTTGCCGCAGAACCAGCAAGTTCACTTGTTGCCGGCACCTCTAGTATTGATATTTTTTCTCTATTAACTTGTTTTAACCAGTCTCGACTAACTATAAAGTAGATCAGCAAACTGCTAAGTTCTGTTAGTGCTTCACGAATTTCATTTGTATAGTCTGGATGTGTTTTTAATTTATTAACTACATCTGTAAGTTCCCCATCAAGAGATTTCATCAAACTAGAGCTATTTTCAGAACACAGTATTTCTATAACTTTTGAATCATGTTCTTCCTTGCAGTCTAAAGCTTCTTTCAGAGCAGTATTGATTGGTGGGTTGTTAACAATTGCCTGAATTTTGACTCTGACTTCTTTTAAAAATACTGAATCCTTCACATATTGCCGTTCATCAACATCCAGCTCTTTTTCTCCACTGTCCAGCCAGTTGAGCAAATCACTATATCGAGATTGCACAAGCTGACGCGGCGTTTGTGCTTGTATTGTTGAAAATAGCTTGAATGTAGCTTCTAGTGTATCCAGGACTTCTTTGATTCGTTCTGGAGTTCCGTACTTGCTTACCTCTTTGGGTCTTTCGCTATCACGCAGACGATGCAGTTTTTGCCAATAATCACGAATGTGTTTTTTGTTATTCTCATCTTGTAGCTCATAAGCATTTTCCCTTATTATAAAAACACGAGATTGAATATCACTTTGAGATTTATCATTGTGTTGTACAATTTTTGTCAATTCATACATACACCAAAATGATTCAAAGTATTCTTTTGAAAAGATAGTGATGATTTTTTCTGCAACTCCTATTTCATGGATAAACTCCATAAAATCGTCACCCGTTTTAACCGCACCTTGATCAGTCTTGAAGGGTATATCCTTCAATTTATCCTGAAGATTGATGAGCGTATTATTGTTATGCTCCTTTTCTCTGTGATAAGACACATAAGCATATGGTTTGTGGTCATCCCCTGCCATTACTTCACTTCTCCCCTGTTACCAAAACCAGACCCAGCCATTGGCTGATATGTGTTTTGCAATACCCAATAATGCTAATAATCCAAAATAAAACGGGTAGGTAGCGGGTGACCAGAAAGCTGACCACATGGCTTTGGGTAATGCCCCTCGTTCGGGTTTTACACGAAACAGGTCACTAACCGTTATGTTTTGCTGGGCTAATTTATCGAGAAACTTGTTATTTGCATCAACAAATTTGCGCTCCATTGCTAAATAGTAGGTATCCAGAAAAGCGAAGAGTACTAATGGAAAAATGGCGATGATGGCAAAATCAACTTTGCCCTTTTCCGCGACAAGGGCAAAGATGGCAGAGATAAGTGCTACGCACCATTGTTTTGAGGACGCACTATTTTTCGCCATCCGTTCGATGATGCCCTGATACATTTTAATGTGCTCATGGACGGCAAGCGATTCGTGGTTGATCTGGGTTGTTGTTTGGCTGTGTTCTGACATGCTTTCCCCGAAGATAAATGCTTCTTAACAAAATATTAACATGCTTGCTTTGAAATGGGTTGATCTATAGTTTTT
>CAZDMX010000399.1:0-2722 GCA_964506085.1 uncultured Thiothrix sp.
AGAATACTTGCACAGTCTCTGAAGTCTCACTTCCAGTTAGTATTGAACAGCCCTGTAGCAGGGGGAGGGATTTATTTCATTTAGCATTGAACAGCTCTGAGTATTCTGGGACGAAAGAAAAATGAGTGGAAATTTAAATGATTTCCATGAATACCTTCACAGTCACTATAGCTACACCGTTCATAAAGAAATATGCACACTTCTATATCAATAGGTGTATCATTCCGAACTATACGTAATAAGGGGTATTTAAGTTGTTGAGCCAACAAATCACTACTTAATATATGATACACAACCTCTTTTTTGGCATGCTGTAAAAGCTCTATAATAATAAGAACGACCTTGTAAGGTAAATACATGTTTGAATTTCTAAAAGCTGGAGGGTTCTTAATCCTTCCTATTCTAATTTGCTCTATCGTTGCACTAGCTATTGTTATCGAACGTTTTTTTACATTAAAAGCACGCAATATTGTTCCTGAAAATGTGATAAACAAAGCACATAAACTAGCCGCTAGCGGCAACATTCCCAGTAAAAATGATATCCAGAATATACGAAATAGCTCATTAGTCGGCAAGGTTCTTGCAGCTGGCCTAGAAAGCAGCCAGTCACCTCGGCATATCATGAAAGAAAATCTGGAAGAAACAGGTCGCCATGTCGCTCATGAAATGGATCGTTACATGACAGCATTGGGAACAATCGCTGCGGTTACGCCTTTACTAGGATTACTCGGCACGGTTGTTGGAATGATAGAAGTATTTAGTGTCATCACTAATTCGGGAGTGGGTAGCCCAAAGGATTTAGCCGGGGGGATTTCTACCGCACTAATAACGACCGCTGCGGGCATTTCTGTCGCTGTACCCGCCCTTATTTTTCATCGTTATTTTAAAGGCAAAACTAACGATTATGTGATTAGAATGGAACAAGAAGCATTAAAACTTGTTGAGTATGCTAGTGATAAACATCGCATGCCAGCTTCTGTACAAGCTACAATCAAAGCAAAACAGCCACCCAAAAGACGTACTGCAACTCAAGCTGCAAGTACTAAAGGCTCTGTATAATGAACTTCAGATCCACACAAGCTGAAGATGAAGTTGATATCAACCTAACCTCTTTGATTGATGTGGTTTTTTTATTATTAATCTTCTTCATGGTCACCACCACCTTTGAAAAAGACTCAAAAATAAAAATTCAGCTACCCACGGCCACAAGCAGCCGCCCAGAGGTTCAACAGAATACTATTGAGCTACTTATAGACAGTAAAGGACGGTACTATATTGATAAAAAAGAAGTGCTTAACACCAAACCTGAAACACTATTTCGTGCTATGTCGCTTACTCTTGATCAACTAGAAAAAACACCTTCATTAGTCATCACAGCTGACGCTAATGCCAATTATCAATCAGTCATTACCGCTATGGACATTGCAGGCAGACTTCACCTCACTAATTTTTCTCTAGCAACCTCACAGACAGAAAGAAAATAAGTAGGACGTTTTTGTGCAGCGTCAATACTTAGGTGCTTTGACGAAATGAAGTTACCCATCCTTCTTGTCTTCTTTGCGTCAAATCACCTTACGGAGTGAATAACACGTATAATCATCAGATTATATTTACTCTCTTGGCAGTGTTATCATTTAATGACACAGAAAACACCTTGGCTACAACGAAAAATAGAAGCTATCTGGTATCAGCATGATTCATCCCTGCTCTTTTACCTATTACTTCCTCTATCTGCACTATTTTGCTTCATCAGCAAACACAGAAGAAAAAGAGCTGAAAGCCGGCAAGTTCATCTGAACATCCCCGTTATTGTAGTAGGTAATATCAATATCGGTGGTACAGGAAAAACCCCCTTAGTCATCAGGCTCACAGAACTTCTTAGAGACAAAGGTTATAAACCCGCCATTATCACACGTGGTTACAAAGGTACTTCCAGCAAATGGCCTCTTCTGGTAAAACCAACCACACCCACACAACTTGCTGGTGATGAATCCAAACTCATGTCGATTCGAACCAATGTGCCAGTAATAGCCGGAGCTGATCGCGTTGCTGATATTCACTATGTATTAGCCAATACAGACTGCAACATTATTATCTCAGACGATGGGCTACAACATTATCGAATGGGCCGAGATATGGAAATTGCCGTTATTGATGCCCAAAGACGTTTTGGAAATGGACATTGCTTACCTGCGGGTCCATTAAGAGAATTACCAACAAGACTGCAAGAATGTGACTTTCTCATCACCAATGGCAAGCCAGCTTCTATAGACTTTTCTTTGCACCCTTCTCTTAAAGATGAAAGTATTATGCAGGTATCTGGCAGACAGCTTATCAATATAACTACCAACGAAAAAAAGCCTATTACCGACTTTGAATCGGTCAACGTTGTAACAGGCATTGGCAACCCGCAACGCTTTATAAACACACTTGAGATTTCAGGACTTAACATTAAAAGCCAGTCACTATTTCCGGATCACCATCATTTTGTAGCTAACAATTTTAGCCTTAACTCAGATCGCCCTATACTCATGACAGAAAAAGATGCCGTTAAATGCACGGAGCTTGGATTAGAAAACTGCTGGTATTTACCTGTAGATGCCACACTAGAACGCACCTTTGAATTGAACTTTCTTAACAAAATCTCAAAAGTCATAAACAAAAGAGAAACCCTTTAACCTAAAAAACTCAGTTGAAACGTAGCGAGAATGACTAGAGTGCT
>CAZDMX010000400.1:0-2720 GCA_964506085.1 uncultured Thiothrix sp.
TTTAGATTCAGTGCTATAGACATTCGCAGTAGTTTCAACTGCGTTTTTTTAGGATTATGTCTGCATCACAAGAAGAAGTGCTGATATCCGAAAAGCCCTTCTAACGGAGACTCAGCACTGGTTTTAGTGTGCTATATGAAGGTTGCTAGTGAAAGCCTTAACGGATGTATTGGACTTTGTTTGAATTATCCGCAGTATAGATAGACACCATTGGAAGGTAATAACCGTAGTATTTTATCGTTATTTTTAAAGGTGTATGAATAGTATTCTGAGTTGCTATAATTATAACCATGTTTAGTAGGAACTAGGTAAGAAGTAATGAGTCTTCAATAGGGTGATAAATACTTGCCGAATGAATAAGTGTATTAGCAGTAAGTGCCCGAACCCCATAGACTTCAGCGCGAACCCCATAATCACGAATGATCTTTTGCAACAAAAGATCAAAGTCTCCATCACCGGAAGCCAGTACAACAGTATTTACCTGCTGAGCATAATCCACCACATCAAGAGTAATCCCAACATCCCAGTCGCCTTTGGCTGTGCCATCAGCCCGCTGAATATAGGGTTTAAGTTTTACAGTAAATCCGATGTTTTTCAGAATCTGCTGAAATTGTTGTTGTTTCTTATCTCCCCGATCAATAGCGTAGGCAAAAGCATGGTCGATTCGCCCACGTGAACTTATATCACTCCAGAATGCCGAATAATTGAAGTGACAACCATAGGTTTGACGTACCGTATAGTAAATATTTTGTACATCTACGAAAATGGCTATTTTGTTTGCAGATCGGTTCATTGTGGTGTGCTTTAACTTTTGTCTGCTAAGATTACAAAGATAACTACTATATTTCCATTAATAAACACAATTCAACATAGATTACTTGATTAGCCCTGCGATGTTTCTATAATACAGCGGCTTTAGAGCCTAAAAGAATACTCTTGCTCTTATTTTTAATCTAATTTGGAATACCGTTTTGATTTCAGCATCCAGCGTTACCATGCAGTTTGGTGACAAACCACTTTTTGAAAATGTCTCTATCAAGTTTGGCAACGGCAACCGCTATGGCCTGATTGGCGCGAATGGCTCTGGCAAGTCAACCTTTATGAAAATACTCAGTGGTGAATTAACTCCCACGGGTGGAAATGTATCGGTGGAACCTGACATAAAGTTTGCAACACTAGGACAGGATCAATTTGCCTTTGAAGATCATAATGTCATTGACACCGTCATCATGGGCAATAAAGAACTATGGAAAATAAAAGCAGAGCGTGAGCGTATTTATGGCTTGGCTGAAATGTCTGAAGAGGATGGTATTAAGGTCGCAGATCTGGAAGTCGAATTCGGCGAAATGGATGGTTATACCGCTGAATCTCGCGCAGGTGAATTATTACTAGGTCTGGAAATCCCTGAAGAACAACATTTTGGCCCTATGAGTGCGGTAGCCCCTGGCTGGAAGCTTCGGGTGTTATTAGCACAAGTTTTATTTGCTGATCCTGACTTATTATTACTCGATGAGCCTACTAACAACCTCGATATCAATACTATTCGTTGGTTGGAGAAACTGATTAATGATCGTAAAAGTACGATGATTATTATCTCTCACGACAGACACTTCTTGAACAGTGTTTGTACTCATATGGCGGATCTTGATTATGGGGAAATAAGAATGTTTCCTGGTAATTATGATGAATACATGACAGCTGCTACACAATCACGTGAGCAAATGCAAAATGAAAACACCAAGAAGAAAGTTAAAATGGCAGAGCTTCAAGCATTTGTTAGCCGTTTCTCGGCAAATGCCTCTAAAGCAAAACAGGCTACATCGCGTGCTAAACAGTTAGATAAAATCAAGCTGGTGGAAATCAAACCATCAAGTCGTGTTAATCCCTATATACGTTTTGAACAAAAGAAGGAATTGATACGCCATCCGCTGGAAGTCAAAGGCCTGAGCAAGAGTTTTGATAAACCGTTATTTCAGGATATTGACTTGATGGTCAAAGTAGGTGAGCGCATTGCCATTATCGGCCCTAACGGTATTGGAAAAACCACCTTGTTAAACTGTCTGTCAGGGGAAATACAACCCGATAGTGGCTCTGTTAAGTGGTCAGAAAATGCTGATATTGGTTATTTTTCTCAGGATCATTCAGAGGATTATGAAAAAGACATGAACCTTTTTGACTGGATGGATCAGTGGCGCGGGAAGGGCGATGATGAACAAGAAATTCGTGGCATATTAGGTCGCTTATTATTTTCAAAACCTGATAGTGAAAAATCTGTAAAAGTAATTTCGGGTGGTGAACAAGGTCGTATGCTGTTCGGTAAACTCATGTTGACTAAACCCAATGTCATGCTAATGGACGAGCCTACCAATCACCTGGACATGGAGTCTATTGAGTCGCTGAACCTTGCCTTAGAGAATTATCCGGGTACGTTATTTTTTGTCAGTCATGACCGTGAGTTTGTATCCTCTCTAGCCACACAAATTATTGAATTGTCGGATAAAGGACTAACTCACTATATGGGTTCTTATGAGGATTACCTAGATACTCAGCGCTAGGCGGTGTGATTAGAAGTGAAGTATCAATAAGGTAGATTCTGTAGGTTGTGGGTGAGGTACGAACCCAACTTAAGGTAGCACGGAGGACAAGTTGGTAGTGGGTTAAGTCTGTTGTTTATAATCAGCTACACTTTATGTTCCACATCCTTCGACAAGCTCAGGATG
>CAZDMX010000401.1:0-2702 GCA_964506085.1 uncultured Thiothrix sp.
AAATCAGCTTTCCCTCGCTACGGCTCATGTTCTCGGACAAGCTCCTAGTACTCCAGCAACTTAGGGGTTTTTAGTTTCCTAAGATGATTGGGAGATAGAACCGGATATGTGTTCCCCACCATAATCATAGACATAGCCTGAAGTCTTTTGCTTTTTTGCTTTTGTGAATGCAAAACCAATAACATTTCCATATCCCATGCGGATACGTGTCAGTGCATGTGTAAGTTGACTTTTTGTTGTCTGATGGCTTGCTACTACGAGCAGTGTCGCTGTTGAGCGATTGGCGAGAACTAGTGCATCAGCAAGTCCGACGATGGGCGGCGAGTCGATAATGACCATGTCATATTTATCAGAGGCCTGACTAAGTAAAGAGACCATCTCGTCGCTGGATAATAAGTCCGCTGGTGTTGATGGCACTGCCTCTCCAGCTATAACAGTAAGGTTTTTAATGGAAGTGGGCGTTTCCATGTCGTCTAAATGCCTTTCCTCTAACAAGCCAGTAGCTAGGTTGGTTGTGTTATTTAATCCGAGATATCTTTGAATACTAGGCTTACGAAGGTCTGCATCAATAAGGAGCACGGACTTTTTTGTTTGTGCAAAAACACTGGCAAGATTGAGTGCGGTATTACTTTTTCCTTCGCTAGCTTCTGAGCTGGTAATATGTAGTATTTTAGGAGTGCCCTCTGCGGTTGCAAATTGCATATTAGTCCGTAGAGATCTAAAGGCTTCTGCCATAGTTGAAGATGAGCTTTCAGTAATGAGCTTAAATACCCGTTTCTTGGCTAGCTCTTTTGAAAATGGGAAAGAACCTAAGACAGGCAGGTCGGATAGCTTGGCAATATCCTCTACAGATTTAATGCGCTCATCTTTATGACCCATAAAGAGTGCAATTAAAGAGGAAGTAAAGAAGCCTAAAAGGGCTCCTAATAGCAAATTAGCTTGTGTATTAGGACTGTGTTGATTGAAGGAAGCAACAGCTGGATCAATCACAGAAATGTTATTTCTGTCGACCCCGCCTGCAACTTTGACTTCCTTTTGTCGTTTCAATAGGTTTTCATAGAGTCCTCGGCTTACCTCGACCTCATGCTTGAGAGATTGATATTCAATCGTATAATCTCTAGATGAAATGGCTTCTGATTTAAGCTTGTTAAGTTCAGATTTAAGTGCAGATTCATTTTTTTGTGCTATCTCCAGCTTAACCTTTGCAGGATTAACAGAGACTTGATTGGCAGCGGCTACAGCAGCTGCGTGAGTTTGCTGAAGGCTGGCTTTTTCTACATTAATCTCTTTGCGAACTTCATTGATTTTAAATTGGATGTCTTTCATCAAAGGGTAGGCAGGTTTATAAATTTTTAGGTTTTGCTGATATTCCTTATTGAGTAGCTGAACTCTTTTGTTAAGTGCTGCGATAGTCGCATTATTGGTAAGGGGAGGTACTTTTTTAACAGGTTGTCTGCTTGAGCTGAATTCGGCTTGAGCAGCGATTCGTTGACTAGTTGCAGAGGACAGAGCGCTATTTAGCTGTGTCAATTTCTGATCAATCAGCGATTGGCTTCCAGTACTAACAATACCCTTGCTTCTTTCAAAAGCAATCATCAGTTGTTCTTTTTCCTGCCGCGTGCTTTTGGCTTCTGCAATTTCGTCTAAGAGAAAAGATTTTGCACTAGAGGCGGACTCCAAGCGACCTTCAATATTCATTGAAATAAAATTACGGATTAAGCTATTGATTACTGTAGCTGAGAGTTCAGGGTCTTCTGCATCGTAAGAGACATTAACAAGATAGGACTTCCCCATGGGGGCAATATGTAAACGACTTGAAAATGATTGCTCTAGAGGAGATTTCGCTGGGCGTGCTGGTGCTGGTTGTGTGGATTGTGTTGTAAGATCCGTACTTTCTTTCCCTCTAAGTATGTCTTTCAGTTTTTGGAGTTGCTCCGAAAAAAATGGCTTTTTAATGGTTGTAGCTTTTGTGGTGACGGTTGTGGCTGGGCCGGAGTCTAAGTCAAGGCTCGCCACTACCTTTTGAATTAAAGCCTTGCTTCTTAATAGCTTTAGCTGGGTACGGAAATACTGTTCCGCCTCGGATGCCCCGTTAGTAGAAACGCTTAATATTTTTTGCTCTTCGGGTGCGATCTTAATAATAGCGTGAGAACGATACATGGGAATAGTCGATAAAGTAACCAGTAAACTTATTATCATTCCCAACAGGGTTAAGGCAATAATAAAGCCTTTGCGCTCATAGAGTGTTTGTAATAAATCACGAAGGTCGGTTTCATTAGTTTTGTCATCTGTTGAACCGTAGCCTCCCTGTACTCTTGGTTGGGACTGTTGGGTACTGAGGCTTGAAGTTGTTGGGCTATCGAGTTCAATAATTTGTGTGTCTTGATGTGAATTCATTGGTTTTATTCGTTTTCTTAGGGAAGCTCAAGCTATTTTAAATGATTTGTGTGGATTAATACAAGCTGAATCATGCCCATAAGATGCCAGCCGATAGAATGTATTTAGCTTAGGTGCTTTAACGCAAAGAACTTACCCATCCTTCTGGCCTTTTTATTTCTGTTAAAATGGTCTCAAGTCGTTGCTTAGAATGACTAAATACCTGCTGAAGCTTCTAAGTTTCGCTAAAGCTCAGCTAAGTCATGAGGTCAATTTGATCAGAAACAAAAATATGGAGTAACCTTGGTAAGTCCTTTAACCTAAAA
>CAZDMX010000402.1:0-2702 GCA_964506085.1 uncultured Thiothrix sp.
TACAAGCTATTTTTCAGATGAAGAACTGGCCCATCTTCGCCAGTTATTTTTACAAGCAGAAAACGCTATAAAACGTAAAAACGATACACAATATTTTTTACTCGCCGACCAGTTAAAAGCATACCCACTCTACCCTTACTTGCAATACCAGTGGTTAAGAAAACATCTGGGCAGCGAAAAGCAGATTAAACATTTTTTGAAAGAACACCAGTCATCACGTTATGCAAAAAAACTGAAACGAAAATGGTTACACAGTCTGGCAAAACGTAAACAATGGCCACTGTTCTTAGAGTTTTATAGTGCCACCAGTGACACGAAATTAAACTGTTATTTTCACCGTGCGCAATACAATACCGGTGACAAACAATCTGCACTTCAGGGCGCTAAAAAATTATGGGTTGTTGGTAAATCACAACCTCGTGTATGTGACCCACTATTTTCTAAACTAAAAAAATCTGATTTATTCACACAGGATTTACGCTGGCAACGATTCGATGCTGCACTACGAAACAATAAAGTCGGTCTGGCAAGCTACATTCAAAACATCATGCCAAAGCGTTACCATGCCACTGCACAATTATGGCTGAATCTGCATCGCAACCCATCACGTTATATACCTACATTTTTAAGCCAGCCAAAAACTGCGCAAGCACCATTGATGTTCAGACACGCCATCGACAGACTGGCGCATAAAGATATCAACGACGCCATCGACATATGGGATGCAAACAAACAGCGTTTTAATCTTGAAAAAACACTTGCTGATAAACTGGAAAGACGATTGGCACTCAAACTGGTATTCGAGAATGAAACCGGTGCCTATGAACGACTCAAGGCACTAGATAGCCACAACAACAGCAGCCGAACCTGGCGTGTACGCACAGCTCTGACAGAACAAAACTGGCCGAAGGTGCTAACCGCTATACATGCATTAAACGACGAAGAAAAAACACGAGAAAAATGGCAATACTGGCTAGCACGCGCCTATATCAAAACAGATAGGGTTGCAATGGCTCAAGCATTACTGGTTGAATTATCAACCAAACGAAGCTTTTATGGTTTCCTTGCCGCTGACAAGGTTAACAACATTTATCAGTTATCGGATAACCCTGTAAATGTCACTCAGGATGAGATTGCTGAGCTTAAAAATCGTTGGGAATTTCATGTTGCTTTTGAACTAATGGTTTTAGATAAAAAGAATGAAGCCAAACTACAATGGTGGCATGCAACGCGAGATTTAAATAAAAAAGAAATTATCATCGCAGCAAAATTGGCTCAAAAATGGCAATGGGCTGAAATTGCTATTTTCACCATTGCAAAAGCAAAACACTGGGACGATATCGAAATGCGCTTCCCTCTCAGTTATGCCGATAAAATTCACAAGAACTCGGCCCAACAAAAAATTAACCCTGCTATTTTATTTGGTCTGATTCGTCGTGAAAGCGCCTTTAATGAAAACGCTTATTCGCCTGTCGGTGCGCGCGGCTTAATGCAAATCATGCCACGTACAGGCAAACAGATAGCTAGGCACTTTAACGAGCGCTGGCGTGGAAACAAGAGTCTGTACAACCCATCGACCAATTTGAAATATGGTACTTACTATTATCAAAAACTTTTAAATCAGTTCGATGGCCACTATGCGCTGGCACTAGCCGCATATAACGCCGGACCCGCACGTGTAAAAAGATGGTTACCTGAAACAGAATCAATACCTGCGGATATCTGGATCGAAACCATACCATTTCATGAAACTCGCGAATATGTTTCCAATGTATTGGCGTACGCATTAATTTATCAACAGCGTATACAGTCTGATGAATTATCCATGAATGACTTCACCCGCGACGTATTACCTCGTACCGCCACACCTTAATCATCACATCATAACTCAACGACTATGGACTGAAAGTCCATAGGTTGCTTCAGAACGATTAAAATCGTTTTTACTATAAAAAAAGGGTAGCACTTCAAGAAACCAGCAACATTATTTTATCACTATCGTTCAGGATGACAAATCAATGACTAAAGTCTTGCACTGAGAGTGCATGGTTTTTACTAGCGTACTAAGACAATAAACAGCCCCGCAGCAAGCAAATGGAGTATTGAGCACCTTCTCGTTCCCATGCTCCGGCGTGGGAACGCATAGGCCAATGAATAAACTCACTTTATAACAATACGACAGATTATAGGGCTTCAATTGAATGACTGTTACGTCACCTTAACGCTATGCATACCCACGCGGGAGCATGGGAACGAGAAACCATAGCATTATAATAACTCTATTCTCCTTTAACAATCCAGACAGTGTTGTCATATCCTCAACACTCTGACCGTGTCATGACACTTTTACGTGTACAAATTGGATTATTTTAGTACAGGACTTTGAACACGGTCACACTACTCGTTCTAATAATTGTGACAAATCACACATAGAACGCGCTTTCCAGCACTTACAATATCAATCTATAGAACACTAATTAAATTTTAACAAACATCGGCTTTGCTGGCACGCATATTGCTATATGTTTACTAATGATAATTCAATAATTTGATTAGCATGTTAAACGAAACTAAAAAACAAGAGAAAACAAAAATGAAAAGCAAAAAAAGCAACGCTAGAGAAACGTTAAATATTGAAATAGCTGCGTGGTCACTCATCATAGGCGTAATATATATAGTTACAAAAGTATTTTCTTGAACCT
>CAZDMX010000403.1:0-2701 GCA_964506085.1 uncultured Thiothrix sp.
CATCAGGGATAAAGTTTTCCCGCATTACGCCTTTGCTAGGTGATGCTTTTTTAATTTCTGCAATAATGGCAGGGCTTCCTGCGCTGATGGATGCTTGTAATGCGGCCACAAAAGGACGAACTGGAGAGGCATTTTTGGCTTCTTCGGTCAGTGTGTTGAGGTTCTTGTTCGCAGAGCGCTCAGCAATTTCTTGTCTTTTAGTGGCAAGAATTTTTAATAAAATATCGGGGGTATCGGTCATCTGTTAGTCATTTCTTTTAAGGCATTAAGTTTAGCAGTTGCACCGCCATTAGCTATTACTTCTAGTGCTCGTTTTACGCCTTCCTTATGGGAGTCCACCAGGCCGGCGACGTAGATAGCAGCGCCCGCATTAAGTGCAACGATGTCACGTGCTGCACTTGCCGTATCATTAAATACATCCAGTACGATAGCGAGGCTTTCTTCAGCGGAATCGACAACTAATGAGTCAATGTCCTGAGTCGTCATGGCAAAGTCTTCTGGTTGAATCGTGTATTCGCTAATTTCACCGGCTTTTAACTCGGCGACATAGGTGGGTGACGCAATACTAATTTCATCCATACCGTCTGCCGCGTGAACGACCATAACGTGATGACTACCGAGTTGCCTAAGCACCTGTGCCAAGGGCAAAACCCACTCTTTGCTATATACGCCTAGTACTTGATTAGGTGCAGAAGAGGGATTGGTCAAGGGGCCAAGTAGGTTGAACACAGTGCGCACACCCATTTCTTTGCGGGGGCCAATAGCGTGTTTCATGGCGCTATGATGTTTTTGTGCGAAGATAAAACCTACGCCAAGTTCATTAATACATTGAGCAATGAGTTCAGGGTTAATGTCTAGATTTATCCCCGCCGCTTCTAGTAAATCAGCAGAACCCGATTTGCTTGAGATTGCTCTATTGCCGTGTTTGGCAACCGTAACCCCTGCTGCGGCTGTAACAAAAATACTAGCCGTAGAGATATTGAAAGTGCTTGAGCCATCGCCCCCCGTGCCGACAATATCAACAGCGGATGTTGAGTTTATAGAAACTTTTGTGGATAGCTCCCGCATAACGGTAGCGGCAGCAGTGATTTCTTCAACGGTCTCACCTTTCATGCGAAGACCAATCAGGAAACCTGCTATTTGTGCAGGTGTTGCTTGTCCGGTCATGATTTCAGACATGACGGATTGCATTTCATCTCCGCTAAGATTTTGTTTTTCAGTAACTTTCTTTAATGCTTCGGTTATTTTCATGTGGTAGTTCTTATGTGGTGGTTCTATCATCAATGATTAGGAAGTCTATGCTATCACGTTGCAGAAGTTTGAGAAATTTTCAAAACCTTGTCATATACTCGCTATACCTATTTTTTTCTAATTTAAAGAAGGAGTTAATATCATGGAAGTAAATGTAGGAACACAGGATAAAAAAATCCGCATTGGAGTGGGTATTATATTACTGATTTTGGGACTATTTATCTTTAAAGGTAGCTGGTTGCTAATCATTATTGGCTTTGTAACATTGGCCACTGGTCTGCTCAACTTTTGCCCGGCTTATAAGTTGCTGGGTATGAATACAGCTACAGGAGCTGCTGCTGGTGGAATCGGCAATGCACTGGATTCTGCGAAAGACTCTGTAACAAGTGCTGCCGATTCAGTTAAAGATGCTGCCGGAAATGTGGCCGATAAAGTGAGTGATGTCGCGAGTGATGTAAAAGACGCCGCTGGAGATGCTGTTGACAAAGTTGTCGATGTAGCAGGAGATGTAAAAGATGCTGCGGGTGAAGCAGTAGAAAAAGCAGCTGATACAGTCGGTGACGTAGCCTCAAGTGCAAAAAATGCCGCTGGAGATGCTGTTGACGATGTAGTCGATACAGTAAAGAAAAAGTAGTATTCTTCGAGTTAGCGAGTACGATTATTCCAGCGAGATAAATCTAAATCCTCAATTACCTGCCACTTATGGGGTTCAGGTATTGGGGATTTTCTTAGCTGTTTGATATAAGTTTGCCTAGACATCCCTTCTGCACCCAGTGATAGCAAATGTGCATTCACTAATTGGCAGTCTATTAATGTATACCCCCAAGTGTGCAAATGAGCCGCTAACGCCAGTAGAGCCAGTTTAGAGGTATCACGTTCAGTACTGAACATGGACTCTCCAGAGAATATGCCTCTACTCACAACACCATACAAACCACCTACTAGCTCATTATTGGCATTTCTAACTTCTATAGAGTGTGCTTTACCCAGCTTATGCAACTGACAATATGCCTTGTGCATCCCTGAAGTAATCCATGTTTCGCTACTGTATGAGCGCGGCGCAGCACAGGCCAGCACGGTTGCTGAAAAATCTTCATCTATACTGATGCGATAGGCTTTATTACGTGCAGTTTTTCGCAAGCTACGAGATATTTGCATTGCGATAGGGAAGAGTACCGCCCGTGGGTCGGGACTCCACCAATAAATAGGCTCGTTCTCATTAAACCAGGGAAAAATGCCTGCACGATAAGCATTGATTAAACGCTGTGGGCTTAGGTCTCCACCCACAGCGAGCAAGCCATTAGGTTCATCCCAAGCCATTTCCACCGGAGGAAAGGCTTCGTCACTAGAGGTGGGGTCCAGTAATGTGAGGCTAGGCTCTGAAGTCATCGATCTAATTACTAACTCTCTAATCTTCTAACTTATCCAGATATTTTTCTGCATCTAATGC
>CAZDMX010000404.1:0-2698 GCA_964506085.1 uncultured Thiothrix sp.
GGTGCGTGATGATAAGGCACGACTCAAACGGGGATATTTCAAAATGCTGGATCTTCTGACCAGCATCAATGCCCCAGTGCTGATCGGGGTAGCCGCTGTCGCTCCACTATTGATTCCTGTGGTACTGGGAGATCAATGGTTATCTATTGTTCCATTGATTCAGATTCTTGCCATATTTTCACTGATATATTCTACGGGCAATGCTGGGGGAAGCCTGGTTCTTGCCTGTGGTCGGGCGGATCTGGCATTTTACTGGAATCTCCTGTTATTTATGTTTATACCGTTGGCAGTGTTTGTTGGTGCTAAATGGGGTGGACTTTATGGTGTCGCTTGGACTTTGCTGGGGTTGCAAATAGTTTTATTATTTGCCTGGTATTACTTTGCGGTGAAAAGACTGCTTGGAAGCTGTTTCACCAGATTCATCGGTTCGATGATTGTACCGGTTATTTTTGCCGTGCCAATGGCTGCGGCGGTGATCGGCATAGCACCAATTTTATCAGCCCTGCCGACGGCTTTGCAGTTAACTGTACAGGTCTTGTTGGGCGGGGTGATCTATGTCGGTCTTTACCTATTGTTTAGAAAAGAATTTGTAAGACAGCAATTACAATTGTTCTTAAAACGATAATCAAAAAAAGTTGTGTGATGGAAGGTTGAGTATATGTGCGGTATAACAGGATATTTTTTAAAAGCTCCAGGAGCCTCTGCAGCAACACTGATTGCTATGAGTTCATCAATTAAGCATCGTGGTCCAGATGATGAAGGCTTTGTTTTTGTGAATACCAAAACCAATAAGCACAAGACATATTCATCGCAGGTTAGTCCATCTGAAGTGACGGCGCGTCTGCCGCAACTAGCAGCTAACTCATCTGTTGGCTCGCATGAAGTCGCTTTGGCTCAGGTGCGTTATTCAATTATTGATCTTAGCTCTAATGGGCATCAGCCGATGTGGAGTGATTGCGGCAAGGCATGTATCACTTTTAACGGAGAAATATATAATTATATTGAGTTGCGTGATGAATTAATTCAGCAAGATTATGTTTTCAGCACTAAATCTGATACAGAGGTGTTTTTAGCTGGGTATCTTGCGTGGGGTGATGGTGTTTTTGCAAAGTTAAATGGTTTTTTTGCAGTTGCCATTTATGATGTCAGAAAAAAATCTGTTCTGCTCGCACGTGATCGCCTTGGTGTGGCGCATATGTATTTCAATCGGGATTCTGACCGTGGAATATACTGGGCATCTGAAATCAAGGCATTGCGGGCTGCAGGGTGTGTTAATGATACTGCCATTGATATCTCGGCATTGACGGATTTTATTATTTATAACCGGCGTGATCGTGGTGGCACATTCTGGCATGGAGCAGAAGACTTCCCACCTGGCCATTACATTTGGCTAGAAAACGGTGGTGAATGGAGACCACAGCGTTATTGGAGCTTGCCAAATACAAGATGGAGGAGAAACGATATTTCTATTGCAGAATCAGTTTCTGGTCTGGCTGATGTGCTGACGGATTCTCTGGAAATACGTCTACGAGCGGATGTTCCAATTGCATTTGAATTAAGTGGGGGAATGGATTCATCTGCACTGGTTGGTCTGGCTGCTGGGCGATTGGGGAGAAGCTTTACTACTTGTACAATAGAATTTCCTCAGGCACACTCGAATGAAGAGCCTTTTGCACGTCTTGTTGCACAGCGTTACCAGGAACAAATAGATTACCGTGTTGTCAAACCTCCATTGGAACATTTTTGGGAAGAAGCAAATGATTTTATTTGGTTACAGGAAGAGCCTTTCCATGCACCAAATTTGCATACCAATCAGGCACTACGTCGGATGCTCAAAAAAGATGGTATAGATGTCGTGATAACTGGTGCGGCAGGTGATGAAATGTTGGCTGGCTATGCAGCAGACTATCTTGGTCCATATCTACGACACTTACTTGCAAAGGGGGAAATCAGGAAATGTGCTCGTGAATTAGTCAGTAATTGTGAAGTCCCAATGCATAAAGGTTTGGTGGGTTTAATGCTTGACATGGTGTTGTCGGAAGAACGGCGGTCTATTTTTGGTAAATGGCGAACAGGTGAATACCAACTTTTGACTAAAGTGCTGTCAACATGTGTGATTGACGCACCTTTGCGCTTGCCTAGCCAAATGGCAGGCGCATCTTTTCATGGACGCACATTGAACAATATGACCCATCGACTAATGAACTACTGGTTACGATCTGGTGCTAAATCAGATTATGGCATTCCCATTGAAGCTAGAGCACCGTTCCTAGACTATAAAGTTGTTGAATATTGTTGTCAGCTACCACCTGAATATTTAATTCATGATGGTTGGCATAAATTTGTACTGCGAAAAGCTGTAGAAAGTTACCTCCCTGATGAGGTTGTATGGCGGCGTCAAAAGATGGGCTTTCCTTTTCCCTATCGTGAGTGGCTCAGGGCAAATAAAGAGATTGCATTTAAAAATTCACAAGGAGTTGATTGTCCATACATAGAAATTACCGCACTATTTCAATACTACGATGAACTTGTAAAAATCGCACCGGTTACATTATGGAGGCTTCTCTCTGTCATACTATGGTGGCGAAGAGTAATTGAAAATCGGGAAATTCAAGCATTATGATGGAATCATTAACCGTCACCCACTCCTTCCCTATCTGGCTCCCACAAACCCAGACCTGGATGTACAACCAGGTTA
>CAZDMX010000405.1:0-2696 GCA_964506085.1 uncultured Thiothrix sp.
CCTGTTTAGCAAATGCATCTTCGATGGAGGCTGGCATTTCATTCATCAGCAGTTGCGATAAGTGCGCGGCATTATGCGTAATATCGTCTATTATCTTGTCCCATTTTGCAGCGGTAATTACTTTTAACTGGACGTTAACTTTGTAGCGCGGCTCTTTATAGACCCCAAAATAAGGGTTTTTATTACCGCGTAGCGTGGCTTTGATAATGCGTTTGTTAATGGAAAAATCCAGCAAACGATTGGGGCCTGCATAAGCCCTTCCCCGCCCTAGTCTTCCACTGTCCATACTCATGCTAAGCACTTCCAAAAAACTTTCACCCCACCAGGTTCGTGTTATTTTTGCCATTTTTTACGCCTCCATAATGGTATTGCGGTTTAACTGTATGAGTTGCTGGAACGCATCATTATCCATTTCCGTTAACCAGCTTTCATCCGTACCGATAATGCTGTCCGCCAAGGCTTGCTTGTCTTCCAGCATTTGATCAATACGTTCCTCTAATGTGCCTAATGTCACCATTTTGTGGGCAAAGACGGTTTTCTCCTGACCAATACGATAGGCACGGTCTGTTGCCTGATTTTCAACCGCAGGGTTCCACCAGCGATCAAAATGGAACACATGATTGGCTTGTGTCAGCGTAATACCTACGCCCCCTGCTTTTAGCGAGAGGATGAAGATACCCGATGGAGTATCAGGGTTCTGGAAGTTTTCAATCATCTGTTCACGCCGCTTTCGAGAGGTTCCGCCGTGTAGATAATAGACAGGACAAGCATGTGTTTCGCGTAACAAGCTTTCCAATTGCTTACCAATATCTGTAAACTGAGTGAAAATCAACAGGCTATCGGACTCATCCAGTGCCTCTTTGACCATTTCACTCACACGCGACAATTTGTGTGAACGCGATTCGCTAAATGCACTGCCGTCTTGTAAAAATTGTGCGGGATGATTACAAATCTGTTTGAGCTTCATTAAGGTAGCTAAAATCAACCCTTTGCGTTGAATGCCATCGGCTTCTTCAAGTTGTTCTTGTACATCGTCAACCACGGCTTGATACAGCGATGCTTGCTCTTGGGTGAGGTTGCAATAGACTTTCTGTTCAACCTTGTCTGGCAGGTCATTGATAATCGACTTATCGGTTTTTAAACGGCGCAAAATGAAGGGATGCACCAGTCGTTTTAACTGCTTGGAACGGTGTTGATCACCGTCGCGTTGTACTGGGGTTTCGTAAGCGCGTTTAAATTGTAATGCCGTGCCTAAATAGCCAGGGTTTAAAAAGTGAAATAATGACCACATATCCATCAGACGATTTTCTATCGGTGTACCCGTCATGGCGATACGATGTGGCGCTTTGAGTGCGTAAATAGCCTTCGCCTGTGCGGATTTGGGGTTTTTAATATTGTGCGCTTCATCGACCACGATACGTTGCCAGTTCTGCTGTTTCAGCAAGGCATTATCTCTGCGGGCAATGCTAAAGGACGTAATGACCACATCCTTTAAGGCAATGGCCCGTTTAAATTCCGCTGAATCTTTCACCCGCTTACTGCCATGATGAATGATGCTCTGTAGCTGGGGTGCAAACTTTTCGATTTCTTTTTGCCAGTTACCTAACACCGATGTGGGCGCAATCAGCAAGGTGGGTAAAATGGCATGATCCTTTTGCTGGTGCTCACGCTCATGCAGTAGTAAGGCAATCACCTGAATAGTTTTACCCAACCCCATATCATCCGCTAAACAAGGGTTAAGCCCCAAGGCTTCTTGGGATACCAGCCATGATAACCCCTGCTTTTGATAATCTCTTAGTTCGCCTTGTAGACCTTTGGGATTATCAAGAGCCTCAAGGCTGTCTTGCTGTTGCAGGCGCGTTAAAATATCACTCAGCACTTCATCGAAAACGTACTCTGTCGAGTCTTCATCGGCTTCTGCCACTTGCTTAAGTAATTCACTGATAGACAGCGGCTCATCGTTTTGTTCCTGTTGCTGCCATAGCGCTAATAACTGGCTCATCTGCCCGCTATCAAGCTCCATCCATTCGCCTCGAAACTGCACCAGTGGGGATTTTGCATTGACTAAATCTTGCCATTCTTGTTCGGTGACGGCTTCTTCACCTACCGATAGTTGATACTGATATTGCACTAATGAAGGCAAAGCAAAGTAGCCTGTTCCAGTTTCCTTTTCTTGTGTGGGGGCTGATTTTCCAGATGCTTTAATACGGATTCGCGCTCGTTTTCTTCCGGAGGGAGTCCACCAGCTAGGGATTCTGATCTTAAAGCCTGCCGACTCCAGTACGGCGGCATCATTCTTTAAAAACTCATAGGCGGTGTCTAAATCAAGCGTCAATCCCGTGGGATGCGTAGACTCCATTCCCTGCCACAATAAAGGACATATACGTGCAGCATGACCCATATTAACTAACAGATTACGCTCAAATTGTTGACCCAAGTGCTTTTGCCATTGTTTTTGTTTGACGACCGATAATGACCACCACTCGGATAAGTCGATCTTTAAAGAGGGATCGAGACTGGACTCCACATAAAAATGCAGTTGCCAGTCATCGTCTTGTGCATCTTCGGGGGGTTGTAGGCGTAAGCCAAAAGAGAAACCAATACCTTGTGCCTGACCAATAATTGCATTTTTCCAGCTATGCCACTGTTTCCACTCCTCAATTGTTAAGCCCGTATTCTCATCTGAATGCTTAGAT
>CAZDMX010000406.1:0-2687 GCA_964506085.1 uncultured Thiothrix sp.
TAAAGCCAAAGAAAACATCCAGAGAAATAAGGGTAGGTATAAAGTATTTAGCGGCAATAGGAACAGGCAGAAATATGAGCATCAGTTTTGTATTCGGAAACAGGATGCCGAAAGCTACCAGAATACCGTAAACAGCACCGGAAGCTCCTAGCATCTGAGCCATGAAAATATCGACTAGTTTTTCTGAATTCTCTAAAGAGGGGTAAAACATACTTTTATTGAGTGATGTTTGTAGTTCAGCAGGAGTAAGCCCCACACTGATTAGCTCACTGTAGATAGTCTCAAACTGGTAATAATGTATGGCGGTATAGAATAGCGCTGCACCTATACCAGATATGAAAAAATAAATCAGGAAACGAGGTGTACCCCAAAGTCGTTCGAGTGGCGTGGCAAACATCCATATTGCGAACATATTTAGAAAAATATGAGCAAAGCTCGCATGCATAAACATATGTGTAAAAAACTGCCAAATCGCGAATTGCTCATTCTTTGGAAAAGAAAGTGCGAGGCCTTCCAGTATGTGGCCACTGGCTGACTGACTCGCAAAGTATATAAATACATTGATGGCTATGAGTATGTTTACTGCGCTTAAGTAATTTCGCATGATGTGTATATGTCTTGATTAAGATTAAGATTAAGTAACAGGTTTAAGGTAAGTTCTTTGCATCAAATCACCTAGCGCTTTATTAGTGCTATCCAGCGCCATACATTTAACAGACTAGCTAATGAGGCTGCAACATAAGTGAAGGCGGCAGCTTTTAGTATTTTCTCGATGGCTGCATAATCTTCTTCACGCACGTAACCTGTCTTTAAGATGGGTAATGCTTTACCAAAGCTCGCATCCCACTCAACGGGCAATGTCACCAAATGTATGAGTGAAGAACCAGCAAGACTAGTAAGTCCCGCGAGTAGCAATATTAATCCGGCCGCTGGGCTATGGGTAATGACGACCACAAAAGGCATGATCACCATAATAGCTGATCCCAGTTTTTCAGACTTTTGAGCGAGTCCAACTAAACGGCTGCGTAAGGCTAGTTTGCTTTCGTTGTGATAATGCTGAATGGCATGGCCGACTTCATGAGCAGCTACAGCAACAGCGGTGAGTGAGTTGTCATTGTAGTTATTAGCAGAAAGCCTAACCGTTCGGCTTTCAGGGTCGTAATGATCGCCCTCCTCTGTTACTTCTACACCCACACTTTCCATATCGTAACGATCCAGCAGATGTCTTGCCAGTTCACCACCAGTTCCTTGAATATGGTCCTGATTACGGGCATAGCGCTTGAAGGTATAACGAGCCCACCATTGTGGGCCAAATACGACGGCGACAAAAATCAATATGAGCAGAATAATATGCATGTGGATATTATATGCTGTTTTTAGGAGGCTATTTAGCCTATCTTACATTTTCCTAGGGGTAAAAATAATAGTTGCATATAAAATATTACTTTATTAAGTATAGCACCGTAGGCAGCGCTAGTTATGTCATTTATTTACTATTTATCAATAGGTTCAAGCTCAGTGTTTTTTGAAGATTCTTTTCGGGATGCATCAGAAAGAACCTGACCCGCTTTGCTTATATCTTTACCAATACCCTCTACAGTGCTACAGCCTGTAGCAAAATATAGGCATAAAACGCATAGCGTTGTTATTGGTGCTGTGGTTGATAAGCTGTTTCTGAATGATTTATTACGCATGAGTTTGTCTCTTAGTCTGGATAAAAGTTAAGGATGAGGTAAGTGTAAGTAGGGAGAGCTAAAAAAATATTAATCATTCTAAGCTAGATTAGGCTAATCTAATATTGTTAGTAGATCAATAGTCAATCAGACTTTTGAGTAATCATCTGCTCGATGAATCCAGCGCTTAATTAGTTTTTCGGCAGCTTCTGGTGATTGAGTTAATAACTGTTGTGCTGCTTGCTGGATTTCTGGTAACAAACCTTGGTCGCGTGCGAGATCAGCAATTCTAAAGCGTAGTTCTCCGGTTTGTCGAGTACCAAAAACCTCTCCTGGACCACGTATTTCAAGATCTATTCGGGCAATGTCGAAACCATCACTGCTCTTGCGTAGTGCATCAATGCGACGAAAAGAAGTCTTTGAGAGTGGCGGTTGATACAACAGCACACAACTGCTGGCGGTGCTACCTCGGCCTACTCTGCCACGTAGCTGATGAAGTTGTGCTAACCCTAGTCGTTCGGCATTTTCGATAATCATTAAGCTGGCATTAGGTACATCTACACCGACTTCAATAACCGTAGTTGCAACCAGTACGCGGATATCGCCTTGTTTAAACGCAGTCATTACTGATTCTTTTTGCGCTGATTTCATGCGACCGTGGATCAGCCCTATTTCAAGCTTCGGTAGATTATCTTTAAGTAACTCCCAGGTTTCTTCTGCATTTTGGCATTGCAGTACTTCGGATTCTTCGATCAGTGTACAGACCCAATAGACTTGATTTCCGCCAGCACACATACTTTCAATGCGCTGGATGATTTCATCACGACGGTCATTGGGCAACGCTACCGTTTTAATGGCTTGCCTGCCAGGAGGAAGTTCGTCAACAACGGAGTAATCCAGGTCTGCACAAGCAGTCATGGCAAGTGTGCGCGGAATGGGTGTAGCGGTCATAATGAGCTGATGGGGATAATGCTCGCCTTGTTGACCTTTCTCTCTTAATGCCAACCGTTGATC
>CAZDMX010000407.1:0-2685 GCA_964506085.1 uncultured Thiothrix sp.
ATCGTACAATTAATCTCAACGGATGCTGAGAAAGCAGAAGAGTCATTGCTTGATCTCGCTGATATCTTCCGCTCAACGCTGGATACACGGGATCGTGTCACACTAAATGAAGAACTCGACATTACCACCCGCTATTTACGTATAGAGGGATTGCGACTTGGCAAAAGACTTTCTGTCGTTTGGGATATGGATCGAAACTCATTACCTTTCAACATGAGTATCCCTCCTCTGTTACTACAACCACTAATAGAAAACGCAATTTATCATGGCATTCAACCACGCAAAGATGGTGGCGCATTAGGCATCAGTTTATATGATGCTGGTGACTATCTTGATATTTCTGTGAGTAATCCAACACCTCCTGAGGGCACTACTGCCCACTCCAAAGGCAATCATATCGCTCAGGAAAATCTTAAAAAACGTTTGCAACTAGCGTATGGCGACAAGGCAAAATTATCAATAACAAAAACTGAACATCAGTACCGCGTCGCTTTCCGCATTCCTAAGGAGTAATAATAAAATGAGTATAAGCATTCTTATCGTTGATGACGAAGAACTCGCCAGAGAACGAATAAAAAAACTACTACACGAAAACGATGATTACAGAATTTGTGCTGAAGCAGTCAATGGAGCCGAAGCACTGATGATGGTGGAACGCCACCAACCAGAACTCGTTTTGCTAGATATATCCATGCCCGTCATGGATGGATTGGAAGTGGCAAAACATTTATCAGGCATGGATTCGCCGCCAGCCGTCATATTCACCACAGCGTATGGAGAGTATGCATTAGAAGCATTTTCAACGAAAGCAACGGGGTATTTAATGAAACCGATAAGACAAGAACAATTATTACAAAGTCTTGCGCAAGCACGTTCACTGAACCGGGTACAACGTACCGAAATCCTTGAAAGAACAAGTGAAACAAGTGGTCAAAGAAAACACATCTGCGCACGTATGCGTGGCAATCTGGAGTTAATTCCAATCGAAGACGTTTACTATTTCCAGGCTGATCAGAAATATGTAACAGTAAAATACAAGAAAGGTGAAGTGATCATCGAAGAGTCCTTAAAATCATTAGAAAGTGACTTGAATGACCGCTTTATTCGCATCCATCGTAATGCACTTGTCAGTAAGAGCCGTATCACTGGCTTAACTAAGACTGATATTGGGCGGGTACGTGTAACCATTGACAAGATCACCGACGAACTAGAAGTTAGCCGTCGTCATGTTGCGGAGATTCGTCGCTTCGTTCGCGAACGATAAACCAAAACCAAGGGTTATTTTAACCCTTTTTGTAGTAACTCCCTTCTTGCGAGGGATATTTTAGCCCTGACCTCGGTCAGGGCTTTTTCTATTTCGATATCTATGTAAGCACTAAATAATGACGGTGTATTTATTCCTATAATTTTCTCAGCAACTTCTCTCCCATTAGCATCAAGAAACACCATCGTAGGTGTCATAAATGCATTATAGCGACGTGCAAACTGACCTGCTGTCACTTTGTTACCCTGAAAATCTATCACTTCATCATCTAAGTCTATCTGCAACTGCCTTACAATAATCTTATCTATATATTCGGGGCTGGTAGTCATAGGGTTTAAGAAGTCTTCTTCCAGTAGTCTACAATATGAGCAGCTCTCCGCATGAAATTCCAGCAGTAGCGGAAGGTTTTTCTGACGCATAAGCTGCGCTACATGCTGAAAGTTTTTCACTTCAATCAGATTATTCTCCATTGATTCTGAGCAAGCTACCAATGGATAAAAGCTTACGGTAGTTATTGCTATTAACGCCAAAATTTTTATATTAGCTGTTTTTATATTCGCTAAAACATTAAGCCATATGGGTTTCATTATCATATTCTTTCTTCTGTTAGTCTGTGAACAGTAATGGTTAGTGAGATGAGTAGTAAATAGTACAGTGAAATGATTAGTAAATAGCACAGTTACGGCAACTGCCATTCAATAGATACCAGATTCATTTTAGATAGATATTCATTAGTCTTAGAAAAAGGCTTACTACCAAAAAAGCCACGATGTGCAGAAAGTGGAGACGGATGTGGAGATTTAATCACATAGTGTTTGCTTTCATCAATATGCACACCCTTCTTTTGAGCATAAGCTCCCCACAGAATAAATACTACGCTATCTTTGCGATCATTAATCGCTTGAATAACAGCATCTGTAAAAGTTTCCCAGCCTCTACCCTGATGTGAGTTTGAATTGCTCTCCTGAACCGTTAGCACTGCATTTAGTAATACAACGCCCTGATCAGCCCAAGGTTGTAGATAACCACTATGACTGTTATTGATATTGAGATCCGCCAGTAATTCTTTATTGATATTAAGAAGCGATTTTGGCAAAGGTTTGACATCAGGCATGACAGAAAAACATAGCCCATGAGCATGTCCTTTCGTAGGATATGGGTCTTGCCCAAGAATCACCACTTTTACATCATCAAATGTTGTACTGTTTAATGCATTAAACCATAACGAACTGTTCGGCAAAATGGATTTACCCGCTGATTTTTCAGTTAACAAGAACTGCTTTAAATCCTTCATATAGGCCCTATCAAATTCATCCTTAAGAACCTCTAGCCAACCTTTCTGTAATTGTATTTCTTCTGACACTTTGGTTTCTCCAATAACTCTGATTAGGGGGGAGGAGTTTTTCGTTTTCTAGGAGGCT
>CAZDMX010000408.1:0-2673 GCA_964506085.1 uncultured Thiothrix sp.
GTTGTGGGTGACGACTGTATGGACACAGGAGGTAGGGTAACGCATGGAGCAGTTATCGAGGTACGACCCCCAACGTGCCTTGCTTTTTCAGCATCTCTTTATAAATTTGCAAAAGGGTTTCACTTCACTTTTAATCACACCCAGTTAAGTGCATAGATTGAGTAATTTTTTAGATATATGCTACCCTATTTTAACAAAACTATTCTTCCATAAGCTCTATTCTCGGACAGCCTCCTAGTGGTTAGCTGAAGAGTTTAGGAAAACTTATCTTTAGAGGATTTCAATATGTCTGAGACCGTTTATCCCGTCCCTGCTGATTTCGCAGCACAAGCCAATGTTAATGCTGATCAATATAAAGAAATGTATCAACGTTCTATTGATGATCCAGAAGGGTTTTGGGCAGAGCAGGCAAAGAAATATGTTTCCTGGTTTCAGCCATGGGATAGTGTTTCGGATTGGAGTTTTGATAAAGATGATTTGCATATCAACTGGTTTAAGAATGCCACCTTGAATGTTTCTTACAATTGTCTGGATCGCCATTTGGAAACCCGTGGAGATCAGGTGGCCATTATTTGGGAAGGTGATGATCCCAACGAAGATCGCAAGATTACTTATCGTGAATTGCATGAAGAAGTTTCTCGCTTTGCCAATGTTTTAAAAGCTCGCGGTGTTAATAAGGGTGATCGGGTCTCGCTATATATGCCAATGATTCCTGAAGCGGCGGTTGCTATGCTGGCTTGTACTCGTATTGGTGCAGTCCATTCAATTGTTTTTGGTGGGTTTTCTCCAGAGGCTTTGGCTAGCCGGATCAAGGATTCAGATTGTCAGGTAGTGATTACTGCGGATCAATCCATGCGTGGTGGCAAGAAAGTACCGCTGAAGACGAATGCAGATGAAGCATTAGCAAGTTGCCCTAATGTGCATACTTGTATTGTTGTTAAGCGCGGTGGTGACCCTATTGATTGGGATAAAAAACGTGATGTTTGGTATACAGAAGCAGTAGCAGGTGCTAGTCCCGATTGCCCGGCTGAGGAAATGGATTCGGAAGATCCTTTATTTATCTTGTATACATCCGGCTCAACGGGAACACCTAAAGGCGTGTTGCATACAACGGGTGGATATCTGGTACAAGCTGCGATGACTCACGAAATTGTTTTTGATTATAAAGACGGTGATATTTATTGGTGTACCGCAGATGTTGGTTGGGTAACAGGACATAGTTATAGTGTATATGGGCCGTTAACGAATGGCGCGACTACACTCATGTTTGAAGGTATCCCAACGTATCCTGATATTTCCAGGTTCTGGCAGGTAGTGGACAAACATAAGGTTAATATTTTCTATACAGCACCTACGGCGATTCGTGCATTAATGGCTGCGGGTAATGATCCTGTGACTTCAACATCGCGTGAGTCTTTACGTGTACTGGGAACCGTGGGTGAGCCGATTAATCCAGAGGCATGGAAGTGGTATAACGAGATTGTGGGTAATGGCAAGTGTCCGATTGTTGATACCTGGTGGCAGACAGAAACCGGTGCACATATGATTACACCATTGCCGGGGGTGCATGCGCTTAAGCCCGGCTCGGCAACTGCCCCGTTTTTTGGTGTCAAACCTGTATTGCTGGATGATGAAGGGAATGTTATCGAGGGCAACCCTGCCTCGGGGAACTTGGCCATTGATCGCCCTTGGCCTGCTATGATGCGAACGGTATTTGGTGATCATGGGCGTTTTTACGAAACTTACTTTTCGATGTTTAAAGGTTTTTATTTCTCCGGTGATGGGGCGCGCCGTGATGAAGATGGAAATTACTGGATTACAGGTCGAGTTGACGATGTATTGAATATCTCAGGACATCGTTTAGGTACCGCTGAAATTGAATCGGCGCTTGTCTTACATGAAAAGGTGGCAGAAGCTGCAGTTGTGGGTTATCCACACGATATAACAGGACAGGGCATCTACGCCTATGTGACCTTGATGATAGGTGAAGAAGGTACAGATGAGATAAAAGCTGAACTGGTACAGCAAGTCCGCAAGGAAATCGGGCCGATTGCCAAGGTAAATATTATTCAATGGGCGCCAGGATTGCCGAAGACTCGTTCCGGGAAAATAATGCGGCGTATTTTGCGGAAGATTGCGGCTAATGAGGTTGATGGTCTGGGTGATACATCAACATTGGCTGATCCATCCGTTGTTGATCATCTGATTGAGAATCGTCAGAACAGATAACTCGTTAATACTAATTCTATTTTTGAATGTATTAGTACTCCAACAATTTTGAAATGATGGATAGATACGTAGGTTGTGGGTGACGACTGTATGGACACAGGAGGTAGGGTAACGCATGGAGCAGTTACCGAGGAACGAACCCCACATACCCAACTATCTTTTAACCCATCAATATTAACTTGATGGAGTATACTATTTCAGGCTGAATAAAATTGCTTATTAAGTACGGAGTGGGTTATTGCCTGATCCGCTATGCTTGATCAGGCCTACGTTGAGGCAGGAGTCCTGAAGTGCTAATCATAAACAGCTTTCCTGTGTGAGATTAAAACCACGTTCTAAGAAATAGATATTTACGCTGATTTCAGGCGGAATACACGTTCTTATTCGGTTTGAACCTAAAAAACGCAGTTGAAACTACTGCGAATGTCTATAGCACTGAATCTA
>CAZDMX010000409.1:0-2657 GCA_964506085.1 uncultured Thiothrix sp.
CTTGCATAACGGACATTGTTGCGTTTATGAGCATCCGTCGTTTCTGAATTCCCCCACTCATCAATACTTTTCCATCAAATAGTTTTTTGCACGATGGATTGTTTCGCCAACTACCCAACAGATTTTAGGTGCTCGCTACACAGCAAAAAGTTCTTGCAACCATGTTGTAATCCTTGGCAGACTACAGTCTTAATACATAAGCAGATTTCCATTACGCACCCCTTTGCTAAACAATTCATCTAGAATCACATCTGTAACCGCGTGTGCATCGATAAATTTCAACCGATAATTTGGGTTATATGAAAGTAGTTGTTTGACAACGTCAAGCGCGTCGTAGCCAAAGCTTGCAGCCGCTTTCTTATTAAGTTCCAGTAGTATCGGCGGCTTAAACGTCTTGATGGTCCTACCCCCCCCCAGGAATACCAACAACTCGGCACCCTCGACATCAATCTTGACAAGGTCAATATGTTCAATATTCTTTGGGAGGACATCATCCAAGCGTTTGGTTGGTACGGTATAGCTATCCGCATCCTGCCAGCCCTGGTTTTGCATCGAAGCATGCCCATGAGTTTCATTTCTGGGACAGTAGATTCGTGCCTCACCATCCTTATCAGACAAGGCTACTTCGAATAATTCTATCTGAGTGGCGGCGCTTAAGCGAATGTTTGTTTTCAGCATCCCCACTGTGACCGGATTTGGTTCAAATGAGAGAACCCGACCGATTGCGCCGACTCTTACATTTGCTAGCAGGCTATAGTAGCCGATGTTTGCACCAATATCAATAAACACGCTGCCAAGCTTTAGATAGCTAAGAATAATTTTCCTGCATGAAAATTCATAAGCATCGAAGTAAATAGACCTCTCTATAAAATCCTTCATGTGGAGTTCCATGGTTACACCATGCGCTACTTGAAATTCGCCGTCTTCGGGCATGGCACCCAAACGTTTTGCTACCCCCGCAACATAATGGCGACCATGCGAGGTGGGATTTAAGCGATTAAATATGCGGAACAGCTTCGCTAACATATGCAATACCTTCCTTAACATTTTCTTAACCCGATATCGACAGTAAAGAATTGTTGTCATCACTCTTTAATAATTTCGGAACTGAAACGCAACTTATGAGCCTGTGCTGCTCTTTGATACACACTTGGGAATAATGTACTAAAAAACACCCTACTGGCCGATAATCTTATCTTTTCTGGAAGCGCTGAAAGCAACATACACACCAATAAAAACAGTCGGATCTTCCCTGGATAACGGCGTAAACAAAACGCAAATTCAGAAGGTTTAATCGAATTACTTGTCGCAAAACACAACTTTGACAATGCATCAAAAGCAATCGCCCGTATTAATATGGGGTTTTTTAATGCCTTGTGGATATGTTTTAAGTTAGGGTTCAGCCGTCTGATTTCATCAACTGCGCGTACAAAACCGATAAACCGACTCCGAAACGTATCGTATGAAATGCGTTTGGGCTTTGTTTTATCTGAAACAAAATTGCTTACGGTAGGTAGCTCAACAAACGTGGCATTTTTATCTGCATGGACAAAAACACCTAATTGGGGGTAACTGTAGCTCGAAAATCGAAAAACAGTGCGGATGCATTGACTCAGGTAATTTCTATTAACAATAAATGCGCTAATATTACCCATAAAAAATATTATTTCACCCAACGAATACTGATCTAATTTTTTGAGTTCAATAGGAATATAGGACTCCGGGACCACACTTGAATATTCGGCAATTCGCGCATAACCAAAGGTAAATTCCAATCCAGCCTTTAGTTTCCCAATGAAGGTAATCACTTCAGGCAGATTAACATTCATGTGGTCAGATAAAAACCAAACATAATCACCCTTCGCGTGAAGAAGCGCTTGAATAATATTACCCTCAATGCCAAGATTAACAGTGTTTTGCTCAATGGTTATCCCAAGTTCGTCCTTTTCCCGACAAAGCCATTCCCATGTGCCGTCATTTGAACAATTATCAATTACTAATATCTGCACCTTGCTGATGTTACTCAAAGGCGCAAGTGATTGTAGCGTTCTCTCCAACGAGTGCTGTCGATTAAACGTAGGAATGGCTATCGTTAAAATGGTATTATTTAACATAAAGTAGCCTCCCTTGAAATATTCTCGAAACCCCTTCCCGGGTACCAATCTGCGGTTTCCATTCAAGCAAGGATGTTGCCTTGCCAATGTCCGCTACAAAAACCCGCTGGTCACTCTGCCGCGGCGGTATTTTCGTGTAAGACAGCCGAACGTCCAGCAGTTCCTCCAGCAAAGCAAATAACTCCAGCAAGGACAGGCTGTTTTTCATCCCGCCGCCGATATTGAAGGCCTGTCCCCTGGCCTGGTCAATCCGGTCCACGGCCGCAAAGTAGAGCTTTTTCATGTCTTCGGCATGCAGCACGTCTCTCACCTGCTTACCGTTTCCGGAGATGGTGAACGGTTCGGTTGAAATGCCTCTCTTGGTTTCCAGTGCCTTTTGGCAGAACCAACCGATCCAGCCCTGGTCGTAGGTGGCGAATTGCCGGCCGCCATACATCGACGAATGCCGGAATACCACCGTTCGCAAGCCAAAAATCCGGGCGTAGTCGAGCATGTATTGATCGGCCGCGCCCTTGGAACAACCGTAAGGAGAATGAAAGTCTA
>CAZDMX010000410.1:0-2651 GCA_964506085.1 uncultured Thiothrix sp.
ATTCAGTGCTATAGGCATTCGCAGTAGTTTCAACTGCGTTTTTTAGGTTAAATAGAACATCTTGCCGGATGGCGTTCCTTATCCGGCCTACAAGGACATCGTTATTACTTGTTTCTGAACTACCTAACTAAGTATCACATTTGGGAGAATGGCATGGCATATCAATTTCAAAATAAAGAGTTCACCTTTACGCAACCTGATGGAAGTACCTTTCAGGTCAGGGGATGGGGAGATCAGCATTACGCAAGGTTCGAAACGCTAGATGGACAAACCGTAACACTCGACCCGGACACCCAATACTATAATATTGCCAAGCTTTCAGATGATGGGGATGAGCTAGAGCCTACCTCAAGGAGGGCTGATGATAGCAGCAATGCAGTTGTCTCGCGGGGGCTGCAAGACACAAGTGGCATTCGTATCAATGCAGAATCTGCAACCGCTAAAGGACTTGAGGCCTCGCGGATGATGATTGGAGGTAGACGTTGCGAGAAGCGTCGAGAAGAGCGGTTAAGAAAAACATTAACTCGTGGTGGTCTACAGCCTGATGGTGTTAATTTGGCGCCGCCCACTCGTGGTACGGTGGGAGATTTTGTTGGGCTGTGTATATTAATTGACTTCAACGATGAACCCGCCACCATCTCACAACAGGAAGTGGAGGATTTTTGTAATCAGGATGGTTATACAGGCTTTGGAAATAATGGTTCGGTCAACAACTATTTTCGGGATGTTTCACTGGATAGTTTTAATTATACCAATATTGTCACCCCCTATTATCGTGCAAAAAAAGCAAAGTCCTATTATACCGACAGGGGAATTACTTTTGGTTCTCGCGCGCGAGCTTTGATCAAAGAAGCATTAGATGATCTTATCTCTAGCGGCTTTGATTTCGACACTCTGACTACCGATGATGAAGATTTTGTCTATGCCCTCAATATTTACTATGCAGGGAGTAATGACAATAACTGGACACAAGGCCTTTGGCCTCATTCCTGGAGTCTAGCTACTAAATACCCATTAGGTAATGGTAAATTTATCCATGATTATCAGTTTACTAATATGTCGGATGAACTAACACTGGGTACTTTTTGCCATGAAAATGGACACATGGTCTGCGACTATCCAGACCTCTACGACTATGGCTCAGAATCCAGTGGTGTGGGGTTGTTTTGTTTGATGTGTGCGGGTAACCATAATGAGAAAAACCCGTCACAAATATCAGCCTACCTAAAGCACGTATCAGGCTGGAGTAGTAAAGCAACAGAGATGACGCATGGGGCAACGATCACTCTTGATGCGAGCATGAATGATTTTGCTATTTTAAAGCACAATGAGAATGAATATTTTATAGTTGAGAACAGGATGAAATCTGCACGGGACAGTTCATTGCCCGGCTCAGGCCTAGCTATTTGGCATGTTGATGAATTTGGCAACAATAGTAATGAGCAAATGGAATCCAATAAGCATTATGAATTGTCTCTGGAGCAAGCAGATAATAAATTTGAGCTGGAAAGAAGACGGGGTCATCTGGGCAATAAAGGGGATTTATTTAGTGATGCCACCCATACGCTTTTTAGTGATAACACCTCCCCGAATAGCCAATGGTGGGATGGCAGCTCATCCAATCTTGAGATATATGATATTAGTGAATCCAACGATGTGATGAGCTTCAAGGTCAGGTTGCATGAAGATGAAGAGGAGGATGATCAGGGGCAAACATCATTCCGTCAAACTTCTAATACGATTAGAAGCATTCCTGATAATCATATTGCAGGTATTTCCGACACCCTTACTTTTACCGAATCACATCTGCTCACCTCCATTAGCGTGACGGTTGATATTGACCACAGCTATCGTGGAGACCTGAAAGTATCACTGATAGCACCTGCTGGCGATACGGTTGTTCTGCATGACAGGGTCTCCGAGAATGATGTGGGTGAAGACATCAAGCAAACCTATGATGAGGTATTTGTACCTGATCTGGCAATTTTGCTAAACAAGCCAATTAAAGGCAACTGGATTCTAGTTGTACAAGATCTGGCAAGTGAAGATATCGGTACTTTAAATGGTTGGGAGTTAAACCTTAAGGGACGTGAAAATGAAGGTGCTCTTGTCGTCGACAACATTCTCATTGTTGAAGACTCTCCCGGTAAAAAAATCCCCGATGATGATCCTGTCGGAGTCGAATCAGTATTAGCAATAGACGTGGATGGAAGTATCAAGGAAATAGAAGTGGTGTTAGATATTACCCATAGCTATATAGCTGATCTCGTCGTGAATCTGCAATCTCCATCGGGAACTACAGTGAACTTGCATGATAGAACGGGCGAAAGTGTTAGTAATATTACTGAAATCTACTCGCTTGAAACAACTCCTGATCTTGGCGACTTTACAGATTTGGATGTTGCGGGAGACTGGACACTGAAAATAATGGACCTTGAAGGACAGGATGTTGGCAAGCTAAATAAGTGGCAGTTGAATATTACATTGGTAATGGGTTAAGCCTGTGATTATTTGCATTTATCGCCGCACCCTTCGACAAAGCTCAGGATGCTCGGACAAAGCTTAAGACGAACATCCTGAGTTTTTTAGGTTTAAACCTAAAAAACGCAGTTGAAACTACTGCGAATGCCTAGAGCACTGAATCTAAAGGT
>CAZDMX010000411.1:0-2645 GCA_964506085.1 uncultured Thiothrix sp.
CCCATATCGTGGAAAGGTCTGCAATGGTATACATCTGAAGTTTTGGGGTCACATACATGCCATCACGAATCCCCATTTTGGTGATGACACCACTTTGTGGTGCAATAATCGGCACACGGTCTTGTGATTTTCCCGTGCTCTGGATCCGTTTTATAACGCTTTCAGGGACTGCTAGCAGACGTAGTTTCTGTTTGGCAGATTCCATTAATGACCCGGAACCTGTTTGAGAGAATAGCTTGCCTGATTTTTTGGCGATTAACAGATCTTTTTGCGCGGCTACAATATCGGGGGAATAGAAGTCTACCAGTGTACTGCCTTGTTCTACCTCGTCTCCTTCTGCGTTGATATGAACTTTCTCAACCCAGCCATTGGTGCGTGAATGAATATGATGCAAGGTATCTTCGTTATAGCTGATGGAGCCGATCGTATTGATGGTGCGTGACAGCTCTTTTTTACTGACAAGCATTGTGCGGATACCCATTTTCTGTGCGGTATTGGCTTTTACCTTGATACTGGGTAATCCATCATCATTATTTCCACCCATACCTTCCTCATAAACAGGAACTAGATCCATGCCCATGGGAGATTTTCCCGGCTTGTCACGGCGGTAGTTGGCATCCATTGGGGCAACCCAGTATTTGATCTTTTTTTCTGCCATGGGTGCGTCTTCTGTTTCTATCTCTTTCTTCACCAAATCCATGCCGCAGATAGGACAGTTCCCCGGTTTTCCTTTAACAATTTGCGGATGCATCGGGCAAACATAATTCGGGTCTGAGTGTTTACGAGCATGCTCTATCAGTGTTTCTTCAGGTTCCACTTCTTTCTTCACCAAATCCATTCCACAAATAGGACAGCTCCCCGATTTACCCTTAATAATCTGTGGATGCATGGGACAAACGTAGTTTGGGTCTGAATGCTTACGTGCGTGTTCTATGAGTGAATCATTCTGCACGTTAGTGTTTTCCAATAGCGGAAAATGTTTTAGATATTCAGGCGCAAAAAACCACGTCAGAACACCTGCCAGCAGGGTTAGCAGAACAAGCCCGATCATTAGTTTTATTATTTTTTTCATAAAAACGACTCTAATAGTTTTTCAAAATTCTCAGTTATCCACTGACTGCCCAACAAAACGTGCCAGTCGTACTGCATTAATATTCATATCTTTAATAGCTTTAAGTGATAGCAAACGATAGTTCAGTACCATTTTTTCAATCTTGGTCACTTTCAGATAAGACGCATCACCTATCTCAAATAAATTTTTTGCAATATCAAGACTAGTTTTTGTGGTTGGGATCAACCGAGACTGATACAAATCGAGGTTTCTTTTCTGCGTTTGATAACGTGACAAGGCCTGTTGAATATCCTCTTCTGTGTTGTTTTGCAAGGCACGCAACTTGGATTGAAGCGCTTTATATTTCAACCTGGTTTCATTCAGGTAAGCATCATTCGTACCAAAGAAGTTACGCTTGCCGATATTAGGTCGAGTAGAAAAAGTGGCTTTGCTGGCATTGCTGCCTGTTTGCGAAGTAGTCTGATTTTGAAAGCGACTGTAGCCGGCACTAAAGTCGGGATAAAAACGTTTTTCCGAGAGTTGGATAATGCGTTCCATCTTCTTTAGATCAGTGCGTAAACGGGCAATCTCAATACGTTGCTGCTTACCTATTTGAAGCAGTTCTTGAGTAGACTGTGTCAATTTCAAAGCACGCAATTTCTCAGTTTTACCCAGTGTAAAAGTGGCTGACAGGTTGAGTAATGCATTCAAACGCGCCTGTTTTTCTGTCAGTTTATTGCGGGTGGTTTGGCGTTTATTGCGATTTTCTTCAATCTCAATGTCGACTTGTAAAATATTAGCTAGATTCGTTGTACTGGTTGAATAACTTTCCCTGAGTTGATCTTTTAGTGCTTCCAATAACTTGATGCTTCGGGAAATAATCCCAATTTCCTGACGAGCTAGCTGCAATTCATAATAAGCAATACGGGTTTTTGTAATCGTATCCTGTACCGTTTGTTTCAGTTGTAGGCGGGAGGATTCTACCGCCTGATCAATAATGGATGCTTTTAAACCCAATAGTCCAGGAAACGGGAAACCCGCCGATACGGACTTATTGTGTTTTTTGTTACCGACAGGAACTGCCAAGTCCTTGGTAAATGCGGCATATTGTGCCAGCGTATCATCAAGGAAGCTGACCTGGTCGTATTTTGCCAGGCTGGCGTGGGTTTCTTGTAAACGGCTTTGAATATCCAGGTTGTTTTTTAATGCAAGCGTAAGCACGGCAGCCAGACTGGAGTGTTTTTTCAACCAGTTCTCATACGCCTCTCTACCTTTCAATCCCGCAACTTGTCGTTGTAATCCCTGTGTCGGGGTAAACAGATTATTGCGTTGAATAGTCTGGCTTATCAGAGTAGTTGAGCGGGATTTTTTACTCGCTAATTGTTGTTGTACCGCCTTCAGAGCCTTGCTGTTATTGGCTGCTTGCGGTGTTTCTGCTGTTGTCGCTGTGTTGACAGGACGCGCTTTCAAACTGTCATTCACATAGTTTGAATGCGTATAGTTTTTATAATCATTCTTTAAACGACTCAATTCACTGGTTTGACTGCATGAGGATAGGGAAAACACCGCCGTTATCAGACTAACGAGTGATAAT
>CAZDMX010000412.1:0-2627 GCA_964506085.1 uncultured Thiothrix sp.
GGATGTGGAACATAAAGTTTAGCTGATTATAAACAACAGATTTAACCCACTACCCATATATCTACCCGAACGGAAAAATAGATGCTTACAGATTCACACTGCCATTTAGACAAAGTTGATCTCACCCCTTTTGATGGCAACATAGAGAATATGCTCAATCACGCCAGAGAAGCTGGAGTTAATCAGTTCCTCTGTGTCTGCATTGATATGGAACACTTTGAAGACGTACATCAGATTGCCCAGGACTTTGATGATGTTTATTGCTCGGTTGGACTGCATCCTACCCATCAGGATGGACTAGAGCCTGATGTGGATACGCTAGTGCGTTTCTCATCTCTGGATCACGTTATAGCTACAGGTGAAACTGGACTCGATAATTTCCACTTCAAAAATAATGCGGATATGACATGGCAACATGACCGTTTCCGTACGCATATTCGGGCTGCACGCGAAACGGGTAAACCTTTAATTATTCATACCAGAGATGCAAAAGAAGATACCATTCGTATTTTGCAAGAAGAAAAGGCAGAACAAGTGGGGGGTGTTATGCATTGTTTTGCAGAAGACTGGGATACCGCACAAAAAGCACTAGACTTGGGGTTTTACATCTCATTTTCAGGCATTGTAACATTCAATAGTGCCAAAGAACTGCAGGAAGTAGCCAAGAAAGTGCCTGAAGATAAAATGCTCATTGAAACCGATTCGCCATGGCTTGCACCCACTCCGAATCGTGGCAAACCTAATCAACCTGCCTATGTCCAGTATGTTGCCGAAAAAGTGGCTGAATTACGTGGCAGCGATTATGAACATATTGGCAAAGTTACTACAGAAAACTTTGAGCGTTTGTTTAAACTGTAGTACTCCGGTAAAACCCTTTTGCAAATTTATAAAGAGATGCTGAAAAAGCTAAATTTGTAGGTTGTGGGTGACGAAGGAACCCCAACAAAAGTAATCACACCTAGCGAATCAGCTATGTAGTACTTCTTCAAGCTCTCTTTTATAACGGGCTTCAGTCGCATAATAATCCATTCGAATTTCCTTCATAAAATCTGCATATTCAGTACCCTTATTGTCCTTTTCCTCCTTATCCAAAGTGTTAAATGCTGCTTTAAAGTTTTCCTCAGCCGCTATAATTTTCTTTCTAATGGTATGCTGAAAAACTCCGAACAGGATATTAACAGGAACACTCTCAGGTGCTATCGCAAAGGCATTTGAATAATATATTTCCGCCTTATCATAATCTTGTAGGTGGTGACATAATAAAAAGGCATATAACGCTTTAATATTTTCATTCTTAGGGGCTAGACGAATGGCAGTTTGAAAATAATCTACCGCTTTAATAGGGTCATTGCAGCTAGCTTCCAAAAATATAGCGTAGTTAATATTATTGGAAACACTATTAGGTTCTCGCGCTATTGCTTCTCTATGTTTTTTATCATTTTCACGATGATCAGGTTGCTCTAACGAGCCCATGAAATCGCTTATTTGGTCCATATCATCAATAACATATGAACTTTCTTCTATTTCAGATATTCCCGAATTAGTCATGCTCTCAAAGGAGCTATGACCGTTTAGTAATTCTTTGTATCGTTGTGCTTTCTCTCTGGCTAACGATACTAAATGATTCTCATGGAAATAATTCACGCTAATACTATCTAAATCACCCATTGTGCTGAACGAATTAATAATTTCAAACATTAACTCATCGAAACCTGCAATCTCTACGATGAAATCTTTGCTGGTTAGAACACTCAGGACATTATCTGAAATACTTTCTGTATCAAGAGTACACCAGAAAATAGGCTGTCGATTTGTTTTGGGGAGTTGTGATAAACATTCCATCAATTCATGTTTGTTACCACTATGTCCTATAAAAATAGGTCTAAATGTTTTACAAGCTGTTGCTAGCAAATCAATATCTAATTGTTGAAGATATTCAGCGTGTGAGGTGTTATTAATAGTGGTGACAGAGCTATCAGACGTCGTTAAATTATGATGTAGTTTGCACACCATAGGTCGTTCCTGCTGAAACTGAGTGTTATCAACACATGTTTGCCCATAAAATAATGGAGCTTTAGATGAGGCTGAGAATAGGGCATCCTCTAGTAATTGATCAGCATCACTGGTGATCGCCAGATTATGATATGTTTTCTCTAGAACTTGAGCCAATATTAAATAACCCAGTCCGGGAGTGGCAAGACTAATCTGTTGTTCTACAATTCGGGCACACATTCCTGGTTCAAATTGAAAACGCTTGCTAGCAATTTGCTGATGGTATTGTTGCAGGTTTTCAGTACAAATTCCGTTTTCTTCAAGCCATTGCTCTAATTGATCAGTTTCCAGATCTTCTACAATTTCCTCAAACCATTTCAGTGTCAGATCATTTTTGGTTGAAATACCAGAACTACGCGACGCACCCGCTCCCAGAAGAAAACAAAATCGCATATTGCTTTTTTCTATTAGAGTATCTTTAAAAAGACGGACAAATCGTTTCTGACTTATCTGTATTGGCGTGGTCGTACTTCCCATTAAAGCGGTAGTTTTTATTTAAAATTATGATTATTGGTTGATGCATTATCCTAAAAAACTCAGTTGAAACGTAGCGAGAATGACTAGAGTGCTGAAGA